>JAVXIV010000063.1:0-9240 GCA_036785645.1 Hungatella sp. | reverse complement strand
CGCAGCAGGAACTGCAGACCCATCTACTCTGGCGGTAAAAGCAATTGATGATGCAACCTTGGAAGTAATTTTAACCTATGACTGCCCGTATTTTGAAGATACTCTGGCATTCCCGGCTACATATCCGGTTCGTCAGGATATGATAGAGGGCAATGAACAGTGGACTTATAATCCGACAACTTATATTGGAAACGGTCCGTACAAGATGGCAGAATGGTCTCACAATGCTTATATCAAAGTAGTTAAAAATGAAAACTATTATGATTTTGCAAACCTAGGACCGGATAGCATTCAATTTACGTTATTGGATGATGCCAATGCCACGCTTGCCGCCTATAAGAGCGGAGAGTTAGACTTTATCGACGTCATGCCACCTGATGAAGTTGCAACCTACTTAGCTTCCGGTGAATTAAATGTAGAGGATCAGATCGGTACGTATTATGCCTGCTTTAATACCGAAGATGCGATTTTCTCCAATCCATTGGTTCGTAAAGCATTTTCTTTAGTAATTGACCGTAATTATATTGTGGAAAATGTAACGCAGACCGGTCAGGTTCCGGCCAGTGGATTTGTTCCCGCCGGTATCAATGATGCGGCAGGCCCGGGTTCTGATGATTTCCGTACCGTTGGCGGTGATTATTACAGCACCAAAGCAGAGGATTACAAAAAGAACTGTGATGAAGCGCGTGCATTACTTGCAGAAGCAGGATATGAGGGCGGAAAAGGCTTCCCAACCGTTGAATATCTGTATAACACCAGTGATCAGCATAAAGCAGTTGGTGAAGCACTTCAGAATATGTGGCAGAAGGAATTGGGCGTAACCGTAACCCTGAACAATCAGGACTGGAACGTATTCTTAGAGAGTCGTAAACAGGGCAACTACCAGATCGCACGTAATGGCTGGATTGCAGATTACAATGATCCATGTTGTTTCCTTGATATGTGGTATACCGATGGCGGCAACAACGATGCTCAGTATTCAAGAGCAGAGTATGATGCGGCAATCGATGCAGCAAAAGCCACTTCTGTTCCGGAAGATCGAATCAAAGCGTTCCATACGGCAGAAGATATCTTAATCAAAGAAGATAACGTACTGGCTCCGATTTACTTCTATACACAGAAATATATGGTGAATGAAAAAATTAGCGGTCTGTATTATACACCACTTGGTTTCTTCTACTTTGGATACACCACCCAGAAATAACGAGCCTTTTTAAAGGCTCGCCCGATCAGGGCATTTTATACACTTAAGAAAAAGCCGTAGGATATAGTGATTATATCCTACGGCTTTTTGGCTGCACTTTTCTGGTGGGACGGGGTCTCGTCTCCTTGGGCACAATGGTAAAGATCATCATAGGGAAAGGATGTTCGGCAATCACCGGAATTCGTTTCCCGATCAAATGCTCGATATCTTTTACATATTCTTTTTCTTCAATATTGCTAAAGGAGATGGCACGACCGCCCAGACCGGCTCTTCCGGTTCGCCCGATGCGGTGCACATAGGTCTCCGGGATATTGGGCAGATCGAAATTGATGACGCAGGAAAGTTCTTCAATATCGATTCCTCTGGCGGCGATGTCTGTGGCAACCAGTACACGGATTGCACCGGATTTAAAATCAGCCAGAGCTCGCTGGCGGGAACCCTGTGATTTATCTCCATGGATTGCAGCTGCCATCACTTTGTTTTTGATCAGAAATTTGGATACGCGGTCAGCTCCGTGTTTGGTACGTGTAAAGACTAAGGTAGAAGTGATATCTTCGTGGCTTAATAAGTAGGTCAGCAGCTCCCGTTTGTTTTCCTGATCGACATAGTAGAGAGAAGTATCCACCACGTCTACCGTAGAAGCGACCGGTGTCACTTCGATTTTGACCGGATTGTGCAGCAGCTTTTTCGTCAGTTCCTGAATCTCACTTGGCATGGTAGCCGAGAAGAGAAGCGTTTGCCGCTTTTTGGGAAGTAAGGCGATGATCTTCTTGACATCGTGGATAAAACCCATATCCAGCATGCGATCCGCTTCATCGAGAACAAAGATCTCCACATGGCTTAAATCGATTTCTTTTTGGTTGACGAGATCATTGAGACGACCGGGGGTGGCTACCAAGATATCGATCCCCCGACGTAAGTCGTCAACTTGAGTTTTTTGTGATACTCCGCCAAATATGACCGTACAGTTTATGGGAGTATGGGAACCATATTCTTTGATATTCTCGGCAATCTGCAGAGCAAGTTCTCTCGTAGGAGTGAGAATCAGAGAGAGGATTTTTTTCTTCTGCCACCGTTCGGCAGGATGCTTCATGAGATTTTGTATAATAGGCAGAGCAAAAGCAGCGGTCTTGCCGGTGCCGGTCTGCGCGCAGCCCAGTACGTCACGACCTTCTAAAACCTGTGGGATTGCCTGCTCCTGGATGGGAGAGGGTGTGGTGTAGCCTTTTTCTTCCAATGCTTTAATTAAAGCCGGAGATAATTTTAAATCCTGAAAATTTATCATTGTATTTTTCCTTTTTCTATTAGTCTGTAGAGAAGTTCTAATACTATCATAGATTTGCGATTTATGATAGGAAAACTTTTGAAACGAACAAAAATCGTGGACGGATTGCCGTCCACGATCACATTTTCCAAAGATGGATTCGTATTTATATTACAGTTTAAATCCAAAATACCGAACTGCATTATAATAAGAAATTCCTTCAATGATGTCTTTTAAGGCTTTTTGATCTGCCGGATATTCTCCGTTGTCGACCCATCCGCCAATCAGATCACATAAGATTCTGCGGAAATAATCATGGCGTGTGTAGGAAAGGAAGCTTCTAGAATCGGTGAGCATACCGATGAAGTTGCCCAAACATCCCAAATTAGCAAGCGAGGTCATTTGCTCGGTCATGCCGGTCTTGTGGTCATTGAACCACCAGGCGGATCCTTGCTGGATTCTTCCTGCAATACCGGAACCTTGGAAACAGCCGATGATGCTGTCGATGGAAGCGTTGTCGTTGGGATTCAAAGAATAGATGATGGTCTTTGGAATCTCATTGTGAACGCTGAGTGCATTTAAGAAGTCTGCCATCTGCGCTGAAGGTGCATAGTTGTTGACACAGTCAAAACCCGTATCGGCACCGATCTGCTGGAACATATAGGCATTGTTGTCACGTTTACATCCGTAATGCAGCTGCATCGTCCAGTTGATCCGGTTGTATTCTTTGGCTGCAAATAGCATAAAAGCAGTTTTGTATTTCAATTCTTCTTCCTTTGTAACGGCCTGACCCTGCATGCCCTTGGCAAAGATCGTATCCAGTTCTGCATCGGTAGCCGGAACGTGCATCACATATTCCAGAGCATGATCGGATACACAGCAGCCACAAGCGGTAAAATATGCCATACGTTTTTTGAGAGCTTCTTTTAAAGAAGCGAAATCGGTGATGGTAACCTCACTGACAGCAGCCAGTTTTGCCATATAAGCAGCAAAATCCGGTTTTTCGATATTCATCGCTTTGTCCGGTCTCCATGCAGGAAGAACCTGAACATCAAACGTAGGATCTGCAGCAATTTTTTTGTGCCATTCCAAAGAATCAATAGGGTCATCCGTCGTACAGATTAAAGTAACGTTGGAATTGCGGATGATATTGCGCACACTCATAGAGTCCTGATGCAATTTCTCATTGCAGAGATTCCATACTTCTTCGGCACTGTCACCATTTAGATAACCGGTATAACCAAAATATTTCTGTAATTCCAAATGACTCCAGTGGTAGAGTGGATTGCCGATCAATTTGGGCATAGTCTCCGCCCATTTCTGGAATTTCTCACGATCACTGGCATCTCCGGTGATGTATTTTTCTTCGATTCCATTGGAACGCATCTGGCGCCATTTATAATGATCTCCGCCCAGCCAAACCTGCGTGATGTTGTCGAACTTGCGGTCTTCTGCAATCTCTTGTGGGTTGATGTGACAATGATAGTCCAAAACCGGTGCTTTGGCAGCATAGTCACGGTAGAGCTGCTTCGCGGTATCGGTAGATAATAAGAAATCCTGATCCATAAATTGTTTCATGAAAAATCCTCCTTGAGTTTAGAAATTGGTAGTTTGCCGTTGTATTAAATCGGCGGCAATGGTGGTCTTGCTTGGGACATTGCCACCGCCAAACACCCCCATGAGGGTGTTGATGGTTGTTGTGCAGAGCGCTTCTACCTTGGTATCGATGGAGGTGATCTCCGGATCGGTACAATAAGAAAGCGTAGAGTTGTTGTAGCCTATAATCGATAATTCTTCCGGAATATGAATTCCGGCTGTGTGTGCGAACTTTACGGCTCCGACCGCCAGAGAATCATCCGAAGTCATGACGGCATCGAAATGCAGACCGGATTCCCGCAAGTGTAAAAGCAGATCTTTGGCAACCAAGAGATCCTTGGGACATTGGTGGATCAATTCTTCGCGAAATGGAACGGAAGCCTGCATAAAGGCATCTTTGTAGCCTTGCAGTTTATTCTGACCACTGTAAGAATTGCTGCTGTAGAGATAAACAATATCTCGGTGTCCGGATGCGATGAGCTTTTGTGCGGCACTGCGGATTGCAGCGCGGTCATCACAAACGGTACTGTAGATGTTGCCTCCGTCCAGATAACCGTTGACCAGCATAATCGGAAGGGATTTGGCAGCATCCAAAATATAAGTATTGTCTTTGGGACGCAGCTCTACGAATTTGGAACCGGCCAAAATGATGGCATCCACACGTTTGGAGCGTAATAAGCTGAAATACTGGTGTTTGGTTTCTAAAGAAGTGCCGGTACAGCAGAGAATGGCATCATAACCATTGACTCGTAATTCCCGTTCCAAATAATAGATCGCATTGGCCAAATAAGGATCAGAGGAGTCAGAACACATGATACCAATAGTTTTCATGGTGTTAAGACCCAGTCCGCGTGCAAAAATATTGGGGGTATAGCCGAGTTCCTTCATCACGTCCAATACCCGGGTACGGGTTTTGTCGCTGACGTTGGGGTTTCCGTTGAGTACCCGAGAAACTGTGGCGATCGAAACTCGGGCTTGTTCTGATACATCATAGATATTCAATTGATCACCTCATCATTCTGTAAGCACTTACAACATAGGAATATTATAACTAGAAGCTTATAAAAAAGCAAGGCTTTTGCATATTTTTGTTGACTTCTCCTGTCGGATTCAGTAAAATGGTTTGTAAGTACTTACAATGCTCCGACCAGAGCGGAACATCCATAAAAAGGAGATCAGAATCATGCAGGATATCATAAGAATTAATCGTGCGGACAATGTGGCTGTGGCATTGCGCCCGATCGCTTCCGGAGAGACTATAGAGATAGAAGGTAATTCGGTGACAGCATTGGAAGAGATTCCGCAGGGGCATAAGATGGCGGTCAAAGCGATCAAAAGCGGAGAAGCGGTGATCAAATATGGTTTTCGTATTGGCTATGCAAAAGAAGATATAAAGCCGGGAAGCTGGATGCACGTTCACAACTTAAAGACGGCACTTGGCGAATTGCTGACTTATGAATATCAGCCGGTAGGAGAAGATATTTCGAAGACGGAGCCCGCTTATTTTGAAGGTTTTCGCCGTGCGGACGGAAGTGTGGGAGTTCGCAATGAGATCTGGATTATCCCCACGGTAGGCTGTGTGAATTCAATCGCTCAGGCACTGGAGAAAGCAGGGAAGAGACTGGCAGTTGGAACCATAGAAGACGTGGTGGCATTTCCGCATCCCTATGGCTGTTCTCAGATGGGAGATGACCAAGAGCATACCCGAACGGTTTTGGCAGATATGATCAATCATTCCAATGCCGCCGGCGTGCTGGTGCTGGGACTGGGGTGTGAAAACAGCAATATTCCGATTTTAAAAGAATACATCGGCGATTATGATGACCGGCGTGTGAAGTTTTTACAATGTCAGGATGTAGAGGATGAGATGGAGACTGCGATGGTGCTCTTAGAAGAACTGGCTGCTTATGCAGGCACATTTTCCCGCGAGAAGATCAATGCAGCGGAATTGATCGTGGGTATGAAATGTGGTGGTTCCGATGGCTTGTCGGGAATTACCGCAAATCCGATCGTAGGATCATTTTCGGATCTGCTGATCTCGAAAGGAGGCACTACGATTCTGACTGAGGTTCCCGAGATGTTTGGAGCCGAGACGCTTTTGATGAACCGCTGCGCGACACCGGAGCTTTTTGATCAGACCGTGATGCTGATCAATGATTTTAAGAATTATTATACCAGCCATAATCAGACGATCTATGAGAATCCTTCTCCGGGCAATAAAAAAGGAGGTATCTCCACACTGGAAGATAAATCTCTGGGTTGTACCCAGAAGTCCGGCAGTGCTCCGGTGAGGGGTGTACTGGCTTACGGAGAACCGGTGAAAGAAAAAGGCTTGAATCTCTTAAGTGCGCCGGGTAATGATTTGGTGGCTTCTACGGCATTGGCGGTTTCAGGTGCTCATATCGTTCTGTTTACAACCGGGCGGGGAACCCCGTTTGCATCTCCGGTTCCAACAGTCAAGATCTCCAGCAATTCCGCACTGGCAGGCAAGAAGAACAATTGGATTGATTTCAATGCGGGTCAGATGGTGGAGAATCAATCCAAAGAAGAATTGGCACAGGAGTTATTTGCCTATGTGTTGGAAGTTGCTTCCGGCAAGAAAGTCAAAGCAGAAGAAGCAGGTTTCCATGACATGGCAATTTTCAAACAGGGTGTGACCTTATGATGAAACGCAATCGAACTACCCAGAGGACAGTAGAAATCCTCAAATTGGTCTCCAAAAATCCGGAAGGGATCACGCTGGATGAGATCTGTGAAAAACTGGAACTTCCCAAAACCAGTGGTTATGATATTGTGACAACCTTGGTAGATATGGGCATGGTAAATCTCACGAAAGGTCAGAAGCAGCGCTATACCATTGGTTTGACGGCATATCGGGTCGGGATCAATTATACTAACAATTTAGATTTTATCGGCATATTGGAACCGCAGTTGAAAGCGTTTGCCAAAACAGTGGGTAAGACAGTCTTCTTCGGTGTTCGTTCGGATCATGAGGTGGTGTATATCTGCAAGTTTGAACCGGAGAATCCCATCATCACGACGGCCACGGTGGGAACCAAGAATCCGATTTACTGCACCTCACTGGGCAAGGCGATTCTGGCTTACAGCGATGAAGAAACCAAGCAACAGGTGATGCACCGGATCAAATTCCGAAAGAAAACCGAACGTACGATCCTGACGCGTGATGCATTGGAAAAAGAATTGACACTGGTGAAACGAAAGGGGTATGCTTTGGATGCCCGCGAAGTGGAAGAACATATGGAATGCGTGGGCGCCCCGGTTTTTGGTTCAGACAGCAGTGTGATCGGCGCAATCAGTGTGTCCAGTTTGTATAAGCCATCTGAAGATTATGAGGCGCTTGGGAGGCTGGTTCACAAGAAAGCCGAGGAAGTATCCAAGTTATTGGGATTTTTAGGCAGAATATAGGAAAACACAGTTGACAAATCTCTTAGAACCCATTAATATTTCATTATAGGAATCGTATTTGTGAATTTGATTCGCATATACGAATAATTAAAGGAGAAGAAGAAATCATGAAAAAAGAACAAGTATTAGCAAAAATGAAATCGGATTGTCTGGTTGCGGTAGTGCGTGCGAAAGACAAGGTACAGGGCGAGAAGGTAGTCGATGCAATCATTGCCGGAGGCATCAACTTTATCGAGATCACCATGACCATGGATGAGGGAAATCCGGTGGAATTTATTCAGATGATGTCTGAGAAATATAAAGGCAACAAGGATGTCGTAATCGGTGCCGGTACGGTATTGGATCCGGAGACGGCAAGAGCTGTCATCTTAGCAGGTGCAAACTATGTAGTAAGTCCGGGTCTCAATGTGGACACCATCAAATTGTGCAACCGTTATCGGGTTCCGATGCTACCGGGGGTCATGACTCCAACCGAAGCCATTACTGCTTTGGAAGCAGGCTGTGATATCATCAAGATCTTCCCGGGCAATATCGTAGGACCTTCTGCCATCAGTTCCTTCAAAGGACCTCTGCCACAGGGTGAATTTATGCCATCAGGTGGTGTGGATGTAGATAATGTAGACAAATGGATCAAAGCCGGCGCTTATGCAGTAGGAACCGGAAGCAGCTTGACCAAAGGTGCCAAAACAGGGGACTATGCAGCAGTAACCGCAAAGGCAAGAGAATTCGTAGAAGCAGTCGCAGCAGCGAGAGCATAAGAGGAGGAGATTAAAACAATGGCAAAGATCGTAACAATGGGCGAAATCATGTTGAGATTGTCGACCCCGGGCAATGAGAAATTTATTCAGGCAGATGAGTTTGATATTAACTATGGCGGAGGAGAAGCCAACGTAGCGGTTTCCTTGGCAAACTATGGTCATGATGCAGAATTTGTAACTGCAGTACCGGAAAACCCGATCGGCGAGTGTGCAGTGGCGGCTTTGCGCAAATACAACGTAGGAACAAAATTCATCTCCAAGAAGGGCGAACGCCTTGGCATCTATTATTTAGAGAGCGGTTCTGCAATGAGGGCTTCCAATGTAGTTTATGACAGAGCTCATTCTTCTATTTCTACTGCAGTTGCTTCTGATTTTGATTTTGATGCAATTTTTGCAGATGCAGATTGGTTTCACTTTACGGGAATCACTCCGGCTGTCAGTGATGCGGCAGCAGAGTTGACTGAGATTGCTTTAAAGGCAGCCAAAGCACACGGTGTAACGGTATCGGTAGACTTGAACTTCCGCAAGAAATTATGGTCGTCCGAGAAAGCACAGAAGATCATGACCAATTTGATGCAGTATGTCGATGTATGTATCGGCAATGAAGAGGATGCCGAGAAGGTATTGGGCTTTAAACCGGGCAATACTGATGTAACCTCCGGCGAGTTGGAATTACAGGGCTATGTAGATATCTTCAACCAGATGATCGATAAATTCAACTTTAAATACGTGATCAGTTCTTTGCGTGAAAGCTTTTCTGCTTCGAACAATGGCTGGTCTGCCTGCATCATGGATGGCAAGACTCGTGAATTTTATCATTCCAAGAAATATTCGGTTACTCCGATCGTGGACCGTGTAGGCGGCGGTGATTCTTTCGCAGCCGGTGTCGTATGTGGGTTGGTAGATGGCAAAGACATGAAATCAGCGTTGGAGTTTGCCGTAGCAGCTTCCGCGTTAAAGCACACAATTCCGGGAGATTTCAACCTGGTAAC
>JAVXIV010000062.1:0-9267 GCA_036785645.1 Hungatella sp. | reverse complement strand
ACCTATTGTACAGGATTTCCATAATTTTTCAACACCTGTTTTCTTTCGAAATATAATGCAATTTGTTCTAGGCTATGATAAGATTGAGTCTATATGATAAATTTCATCAGATAAGGGGTAGTAACCGTTATGAAAATAGGATTTGACAATCAAAAATATCTGACGATGCAGTCAGAACACATTAAAGAGCGAATCAATCAATTTGGTGATAAGCTTTATTTGGAATTTGGCGGCAAATTATTTGATGACTATCATGCCTCCAGAGTACTGCCCGGCTTTGCTCCCGACAGTAAACTGCGGATGCTGCTACAGCTTGCAGATCAGGCAGAGATTGTCATCGCCATCAGTGCCAGTGATATCGAGAAGAACAAGATTCGCTATGATCTTGGTATCACTTATGATGTAGACGTGCTGCGCCTCATTCAGTCTTTCCGTGACAAAGGGCTCTATGTAGGAAGCGTTGTGATTACACAGTATTCCGGTCAACCCAGTGCTGATGCCTTCAAGGCGAAGCTGGAGAAGATGGGCATCACGGTATACCGCCACTACATCATCGAAGGTTATCCCAACAACATCCCTCTCATCGTAGACGAAGAGGGTTTTGGGAAAAATGACTATATTGTAACCAGCAAACCCCTGGTGATCATCACCGCTCCGGGACCCGGAAGTGGGAAGATGGCTACCTGTCTATCCCAACTCTACCATGAAAACAAACGCGGCATCAAAGCAGGCTATGCCAAATTCGAGACCTTTCCCATCTGGAATCTGCCACTCAAGCATCCGGTCAACTTGGCTTATGAAGCGGCAACTGCCGATTTAAACGATGTCAACATGATTGATCCGTTTCATTTGGAAGCATATGGACAAACTACCGTCAATTATAACCGCGATGTGGAAATCTTCCCGGTATTGAGTGCTATCTTTGAAGGAATCTACGGAACTTGCACTTACAAGTCTCCCACCGATATGGGTGTCAATATGGTCGGAAGCTGTATCATCGATGATGCGGTCTGCTGTGAAGCCTCCTGTCAGGAGATCATCCGGCGCTACTACCATGCCCTCAACCGCTTGGCTGAAGGAGAAGGCTCCGGGGAAGAAGTCTATAAGATTGAACTGCTGATGAAACAGGCCAAGATCACCACAGAGCTTCGCACCGTCATCGCCGCAGCGACGGCAAAATCAGCAAACAGTCACTCTCCTGCTGCTGCAATACAACTGCCGGATGGCACGATTGTCACCGGCAAGACCAGTGATCTTCTGGGTTCTTCTGCAGCCCTACTGCTCAATGCCATCAAAGCACTGGGCAATATTCCGGACGAGATTCATCTGATTGCGCCTTCCGCTATCGAACCGATCCAGAAGCTGAAAATCAACTACTTGGGCAGTAAAAATCCACGTTTGCACACCGACGAGATCCTCATTGCCCTCTCCATGTGCGCAGCCACCGATCAATATGCACAAATTGCATTGGATCAGCTCCCCAAATTAAAAGGCTGTCAGGCGCATACCTCGGTGATGCTGTCTCAGGTCGATATCAAAGTATTTGGTAAGCTCGGTGTCAATCTGACCTCAGAGCCGATTCATGAACACAAAAAGATCTATCACTGATTTCCCAAGCTGTAAAACCGGTAAGCAAAACGGCAGTACCCTTTTCATAGGTGCTGCCGTTTTCAATTAAACCAACCGCTTACGTAGCTTCTTCATCACATACAGATAGGCCGGTATGAGAAAAAGATCTGCTGCAATCCACGCACAAGGATTTGCGTAACAAACTGCATGATAACCAAAAAGCGGAACCAAACAAAATCCCACCACAGATCGTGCCAGCATCTCACAAACTCCTGCTATAATAGCCAGTCTGGAATAGCCAAGTCCCTGAATCATAAAGCGTACGATATTAACCAACGCCAACGGAAAATAAAAAACTGCATTGGTCAGTAAAAACTGCTTGGCATTGTGGAGAATCTGCACTTCTTTCGCATCTACAAAGAGCAATGCTACCACATCTCCAAAGAAATACAGGACAATCAGCGCAAGTACCGAATAAAGCGCCCCCAGTAAGACGCAGGATTTCATGCCCTGATCGATGCGATCCGGCTTCCGTGCACCGATATTTTGTCCCCCATAGGTTGCCATCGTGGCTCCCATCGCATCAAATGGACAGCAGAAAAACATACTGATCTTACTTCCCGCCGTCACCGATGCAACCGCAACAGAACCCAGCGAATTGACGGAAGTCTGCAAGATTACACTGCCGATCGCCGTAATGGAATACTGGAGTCCCATCGGGATACCCATACCACACAAGATTCGCATTGCATATCTATCCGGTTTCCATTCATCCCCCTGCATTTTCAAAATATCGAATTTTTTTCTCATATAAAGCAAACACAAGATTCCGGATGTCGCCTGTGAAATCACCGTCGCCCACGCAGCACCCGCTACTCCCATCCCCAATACCAAGATGGTAAACAAATCCAAAATGATATTGAGCACCGAGGAGATCAGTAAAAAGAAAAGCGGTGTGGTACTGTCTCCCAAGGAACGAATCGTTCCGGATAACAAATTATACAAATAGGTAGCCGGTATCCCCAAAAATATCACAAAAATATAGGAGTATGCCCCATCTATAATATCTTCCGGTGTATTCATCCAAATCAAGATATCCCGACACAAAAAGCATACCAAACCGGTCATCACGATCGAAAAAGCCAATGCCAGCCAAGCACCATTGGCGACGTATCTGCGCAAAGCAGTCTCGTTTCTCTCTCCGAATTTCTGTGCTACCGGAATCGAGAAACCGCTGCAGATCCCCATGCAGAAACCGATGATCATAAAATTGATAGAACCGGTTGAACCAACCGATGCCAGAGCCTGCACCCCCAGATATTTCCCTACAATAATCGTATCCATCATATTATAGAACTGCTGAAACAACAGCCCAAATAACATGGGGATCAAAAAACTAAGTATTAGTTTCATAGGAGAACCGTTTGTCATATCCTTTGTTGTCTTCTTCGCCATGCGTTTCCCCTCATTCGTTCATGCCAATGCTGCTATCTTCTCTATTCTTGCTGCGTTACTGCAACTGCCGGTACTTCCTCCACGGCAGATACGAGATCTGTCTCGGCGTCTTGTGCATCCGGCTCGGCTTCTTGTGCATCCGGCACCGCATCTTGTGCATCCGGCTCTGCATCTTGGGTATTCGGCGCCGCTTCTTGTGCATCCGGCTCTGCCGTCTGTGCAGGTGTACTCTGATCATCGCTCTTCTCTTCCGGTTCCGGTATCCCCTTCATCTCGCGGAAGATCTTCATAAATTCCTTGCCGGTAATCGTTTCTTTCTCAATGAGGAATTCTGCAATCTTATCCATCACATCTCTGTTTTCACTCAGAAGAGTTTTTGCCTCTTCGTAGGCTTCCTTGAGAATCCGCATGACTTCACGATCTACTTCCGCCGCCGTTTCATCACCGCAATTCATCACCGTACGACCGGTTAAATATTGATTTTCCTGCGTTGCCAACCCCATCAGACCAAATTTATCTGACATTCCATATTGCGTAACCATCGCTCTGGCCATCTGGGTGGCCTGTTCAATATCATTGGCTGCACCGGTCGTCACCGTATCAAACACTAATTCTTCCGCTGCACGGCCTGCCAGATAACCTACCAGCATGGCATGAATCTCTTTCTTGGTGTTCAAAAACTTTTCTTCCTCCGGAACATGCATCACATAGCCAAGTGCTCCCATGGTACGCGGAACAATTGTGATCTTTTGCACCGGTTCCGAGTGTTTCTCCAGTGCACTGACCAAAGCATGACCGACCTCATGATAGGATACAATTCGGCGTTCTTCTTTATTTAAGATACGGTCTTTCTTCTCTTTACCTACCAAAACGACTTCTACCGCTTCAAATAAATCTTTCTGACATACCGTCTTTCTGCCGTTTTTCACAGAAAGAATCGCTGCCTCATTGATCATATTTGCCAGATCCGAACCAACGGCTCCCGAGGTTGCCAGTGCAATCGCATCCAGATCTACAGTTTCATCCATGAGGACATTCTTGGAATGTACCTTGAGGATATTGATACGTCCTTTTAAATCCGGCTTGTCTACTATAATTCTTCGGTCAAAACGTCCCGGTCTCAAAAGCGCCGGATCCAAAATCTCAGGGCGGTTCGTGGCCGCAAGCACCAATAAGCCCTTGGAAGAATCAAATCCATCCATCTCGGAAAGTAACTGATTCAGCGTCTGTTCTCTCTCATCATTGCCGCCGCCATATTTGGAATCACGGCTCTTGCCGATGGCATCTACCTCATCAATAAAAATAATACAGGGTGCCGATTCCTGTGCCTGTTTAAATAGATCACGTACACGAGAAGCACCAACACCAACAAACATCTCCACAAAATCGGAACCGGACAATGAATAGAACGGAACCTTCGCTTCGCCTGCTACGGCTTTCGCCAGCAGAGTCTTGCCGGTACCGGGCGGGCCTACGAGTAAAGCACCTTTAGGAAGTTTCGCGCCAATCTGTGTATATTTTCCCGGATTGTGCAAGAAATCTACAATCTCTATCAACGATTCCTTCGCCTCATCCTGCCCGGCCACGTCTTTGAAAGTCACTCCGGTTTCTTTCTGCATATAGACCTTGGCATTGCTCTTGCCGACTCCCATGAGTCCGCCGCCACCCATTCGCTTCATCATAAAATTCATTAAAATCACAATGAAAAGGAACGGAATCAAAAATCCCAGAATACTCTGCATCAGCATACTGCTGTCTTGTTTCTCCTGACTTCCGGTAACTCCTGCTTTCACAAGGCGCTCCGTCAATTGATCGCCACTCTCCATGCGCACTGTATAATATTGTGTAATTGGGGAATATTGTTTTAAATCCTTCTTGGGAACAATGACAATTTCTGCATTGCCTACCGCTCCTTCGTCGTACTTTTCATCATCACATTCTTCATCAGCATCATCGCCGAGAGAGTAATGACTGCTGCAATGACCAAGATAAGGATCGTTTGACCATTCTTTGGCATTTTACCATGATTATCTTGGTTATTATTGTTATCCATGCGTGTAATTCTCCTATCTGAATAAGCTATTTTAGCCATTCTTTACTATTATAGTGTCAGTGTCCCCATAAATCAAGGAAAGTCCAATTAAAAAGCATATTTTTTTTCTTTTCATCCATACTAAGAATCGAGGTGATAATGATGAAGCATACCAACGGTTCCCCAAACGAAGAAAATGATCCGGATATTCAAGCCTGCGCAGTCACGGACTGCACCGGTCTCATTCCTACGCTTCCGCAGTCTGAGGCAGAACTGGAATCCTACGAAGAGTTGTATCCTTATTTAACGAATGCAAACACCGGTTCCAAATGAATACCAATCATACACAAGTAAAAACCCGATTGTGGCATAGGCAACATCTGACCCAGATATTCTACCTATCTGGGTTTTTTGATTACTATAAAACAAACCAAATCTTTTATATTCTACAATTCAACCCATTTTTTGTCAATTGGAGGTTTTTATCTTAGAATCTGCTTTCGCTGCTTTCTGAGCATCATCAGGTTTGAAATAGTCAATATGGAAGCGCAGTACATTCCCATCATCAATAGCATTGGTGATGGGTCTTGTGCAAAATATTTGCGCTCGCGTCCAACAATTTGAATCAGATTGCTCGGCATATCAATTCCGGTGGTGGATACTACCCAGACGAAATTGACGAAATAAAAACGGCGCTGGTGGAAAACCAGACGCTGTTTGGAAGTATTATGGAGCAGCTTTCAAAAATCACATGAGGGCATACAACATGAGGGAGAAAGATTCCCTCATGTTGTGAAAAAAATCGTCCAAACGGCAGTATGCCGCTCTGACCGGGTGGGAGCCAAGGGAAAGTGACGTGATCGCCTATCATCTGCGGCAGAGCTTTAAACCGGGTGAAATCGACCCAGCAAAAGCGAATAAAATTGGCTACGATCTCGCCATGTCGCTGACGAAAGGAAACCACGATTTTATCATCTGCAGCCACGTGGATAAACAGCATACCCACTCGCACATTATTTTCAATTCCACCAGCCTCGATTGCACTCATAAGTTTCGTAATTTTTGGCGCTCATCCTCTTCCATCCGCAGGATTTTCGACTTGCTGTGTCTGGAAAATGGTCTGTCGGTGATTGAGAATCCGAAACCAAGCCGTGGCAGTTATGGTGCTTGGCTGGGAGACAGCAAGCCGCCCACTGTTCGAGCATAATTAGAGCAACTCATTGACGCAGCTCTCGACACGGGCTGTAAAGATTTTGACAGCTTTCTTACCACTATGCAAACAGCGGGGGCTCAGGTCAAACGCGGCAAGCATCTGGAAAATTCACCCGAATTTGAGCATTGGGCGAAGCTTCAAAATTTAAAAGAAATGGCGAAAACGCTTCTCTACTTGCAGGAAAACGGGCTGGATGATTATGCCGTATTGGAAAAAGCCTGAGATGCGGCGGGTGCTCGATTTGATTTTTTAACGGATAAAATAAAGGTCACCGATAAACGGATGAAGGACATTGCAGAACTTCAAAAACACATCGTGCTTACATGAAAAACCGCGAGATTTATATGCAATATCGGAAGCTGACGACGAAAAAAGCCGCTCGTTTTTATGAGGAACACTCCAGCGAAATTATTTCCTGCCAGTCAGCGAAACGATATTTTGATTCCATTGGTATGAAGAAGCTACCGCCTATGCAATCGCCAGCGAGAGGATGGACGATAAATTTCACTGTCCGGGAGGACGAAAGCAGACACCCCCAAGTTCTCCAACAAGCAATGCCCCTGATATTATAAAAAGCACAGCGTAAAAACTGTATAAATTTTGTTTACAGATATTGCATTCTATGTTAAAGTCTATATGAATCATCGTAATAGATTCCGACGATAAGCAAGGGGATGATGGCTTCATAATCATCCGGATGGAATTCTTCATTATCCTGAATTATGTGAAAGATGCTTGTCTGATTCAAAGACGCTCATGTCCGTGCCTATTTCAGAAATGACGAACAAAGCAGAAAGTTCCGTATATCCGACAATCCTTGAAATTCGTTTGATCAGTTCATCGTAGGGACGATTTAAGCGGAACAATTCAACTTCCAGCTCTTTAATGGTTGAATGGATGAAATCCATATGCTTTTTTGCATGAGACATCTTAAATCTTCGCTCGGAAAGCATTAGCAATCTGAACAAGAAAAGGTTTCAAATAACAGCCAGCTCAGGATACCGGATTTTTAGATGGCGGAAACACCGACATGTCGGGATCAATCTCAGACAGAATGGCGATAGCGGTCATTGGATTTTTATCTAATCCCGGAATTGTGTGAAGGAAATCCAAAATGAGGGAGAAAGGTTCTACTATTAGAAGAATTTCTTTCTCAATTTCCTCCCTGTGGGCTTCAAGCTGATCGATGTGTGTGAGGCATTGGCGAAGTTTGACAGCCTGCTCCGGAGAAATAGCACCATCAACGGCGGCTTGTATTTCTGCCACGGGAGTCTTGCAACGACTATCTACAAAAGGTGCCACATCAAACGTTTCACCAGGATGATCAAGCATGTAGTGAGTGATCGCACCGGAAGATTTACCAAAGACATCACTGAACACATCATCAAGTCACAAAAAGGAAGCGAAAGGACGTTGGGATTTGCAGTGTTTCATAACCCCATCGGTGTCTTTCACAGAAAGGCGGATTATAAAATGAAATTTTGCAAAATTGCAACTCTCTGCACTGTGTTGGTGTTCGCTCTCGGTATGGTGTCAGGCGCGCCAAAACCGGAAGCTCCTGCCGGATCCGGCACGGCGATGAAGATCGCCATCTGTACCAGCCCGAATGCGGTTGATGATGGCTCGTTTAACGAGAACGTCTATGACGGTATCGTTGCCTACACCCAGAAAAATCCGGGGTCGACTGTCACTAACGTTCAGGAAACCACCGGCTCGCCTGACGCGGCTGTTTCTAAAATGGCTGAGATCGTCGGAGACTATGACGTTATCGTTGGTTCAGGTTTCCAGTTTGGCGGACTTAACGACATTGCCAAACAGAACCCCGACAAGAAGTTCATTGTTGTTGACTCGTATCCCGTTAACGACGAAGTGTTGCCGAACGTCTACGCAATGATGTTCGCCGAGCAGGAGAGCGGATTCTTTGCGGGCATGGCTGCCGCTCTTGAAACCAAGACCAACAAGGTCGCGGTTGTCAACGGCCAGGCTTTTCCCTCGAACGTCAACTACCAGTTCGGCTTCGAGTGTGGTGTTAAATATGTCAACGCAACCGAGGGCAAAACCGTCGAGTTGATTGAAACCGGTTCAAATAACGGCATTGACGTGACCGGCGCGGACATCGGCGGCAACTATACCGGAAACTTTGGCGACGTTGAGGCGGGCAAGAAACTTGGTGAGACGCTGATCGGCAAGGGCTGTGACATCCTCTTCGTTGCGGCGGGTGACAGCGGTAGCGGTGTTTTCGCGGCGGCCAAGGAAGCCGCTGCCGATGTTAAGATTATCGGCTGTGACGTTGACCAGTATGACGACGGTGTAAATGGCAACAAAAACATCATTCTCACAAGTGCGCTTAAGGTCATGAATGTCTGCGTTGAGCGTTCGCTGGGCACCATTGCCGACGGAACGTTTAAAGGTGAAAATGTGGCACTGACCATCAATGACGATGCGACCGGCTATGTCGGTGAAAGTGGACGCCACCAGCTCTCCGCCGAGACTGTCACCAAGCTTGATGCCGCGGCCGTAAAGCTTAAGGACGGTTCGATCGTTCCCGCCGCGAACTTCAACGGCATCACCCCCGACACCTTTGAAGTGAAGTAAATAACAAAAAAGAGCTGAACGCCCGGGTGGCCTGCCGCAAGGTAGCAACCCGGGTGTTATTACTATTTATTTAGGATCTATCCGTAAAATTACGCCTCGGATCGAAGCGGCGAAAAATCAATTTGAGGAGGTTTCACTTGAACATGGAAGCTATCATCGAAATGAAGCACGTCACCAAGCGCTTTCCCGGCATTGTCGCGAACAGCGATGTTTCGATTGAGATCAAAAAAGGGGAGATATATGCGCTGCTCGGCGAAAACGGTGCGGGGAAATCCACGCTGATGAGTATGCTGTTCGGCATATACGAGCCGGACGAGGGTGAAATTTTCATCCGTGGGAAAAAGGAAGACATCTCATCTCCAAGCCATGCCGCGAGACTGAACATCGGCATGGTGCACCAGCA
>JAVXIV010000061.1:0-9275 GCA_036785645.1 Hungatella sp. | reverse complement strand
TAGCTGCTGCATGGTGCACAGCAGCTGTGCAGCAGCAAAGTTGGAATCCGGTGTTGTGCTGTCTGTCGTTCAATGATACGGTCTAGTTCCTTCTGATAATTTTTCTGCTCCATGGACGCCTATTCTTTCTTTACAGAAAATCGCGAATTCGCTTACTCCGAACCGGATTTCTAAGCTTACGCAATGCTTTTGCTTCAATCTGGCGAATTCTTTCACGGGTAACATTAAATTCTTTTCCAACTTCTTCTAAGGTTCTTGGATGTCCGTCTTCTAAGCCAAAACGCAACACAATCACTTGACGTTCCCGCTCTTTTAAATCACCGAGCAATGCATCAATATGTTCTCTTAGCATAACCGACTCTACATTGCCTTCCGGAGTCAATACATTGTTGTCTGCTACAAAATCTCCCAGATTGGAATCATCCTCTTCACCAATGGGGGTTTCTAAAGAAGCCGGCTCTCTGGCAATCTGCATGATTTCCATCACCTTATCCGGTGTCATCTCCAGTGCTTCCGCAAGCTCTGCCACAGAGGGCTCATACCCCAGTTCCAAGGTCAGCTTTCGCTGCATTTTGGACATCTTGTTGATGGTTTCTACCATATGCACCGGCACCCGGATGGTTCTGGCCTGATCTGCCAACGCTCTGGTTACCGATTGTCTGATCCACCAGGTTGCATATGTACTTAATTTAAAACCTTTGGTTGAATCAAATTTTTCAACACCCTTAATCAACCCTAAATTGCCCTCCTGAACCAAGTCCAGAAAGCTCATGCCTCTTCCGGTATATCGTTTTGCAATACTGACTACCAAACGGAGATTTGCTTCAATCAAACGATCTTTTGCAAAACTATCCCCATTGGTTTTACGTTTTGCCAGTTCCAGTTCTTCTTCTGCCGTCAATAAAGGAACGGTTCCAATCTCTTTTAGATACATGCGAACGGGATCTTCGGTACCGATGCCATCCAACAAATCAATAGCATCCATATCGATATCCTCTTCTTCTGCATCTTTTATAAAATCTTCGTTTGCCTCGTCATCCAACAGCAATGGTTCTTCTGCCAGAACTGTATCATCAATCACCGGGATTATATCAATATTATGGTTTTCCAGATACGCATAGATCTGTTCCATCTGCTCCGTAGAAAGATTGTCTCCAATAAAAAAATTGTTGATTTCTGTTGCATCTAACTCCTGGTGCTTCCCTCTTCCAAGCTGCACAAGTTTTTCCAGTTTTTCTAAAAAATTATCTTTTTCCACCGAGTAACTTCCTTTCGTTTACGGTTCCCTAAAAGCCTACACAATAAGTCATTATATACTACCGTTATGTATTTATCAACTTTTTTTTACAAATCCGGTCATTATTTCGATTTGTTTGGAAAGATTCACCACTTCTACCTCGGTTCTGGTACCTCCAAACTCTCCATCTAGTACCCAATCGATTGGTTCCTCCGATAGGATATGCAGACGGGAAGTCTTAAACTTATATACAAATTCATTTTGCTCTTCTTTTAGGAATAAATAAGAAACGATACTGCTAAATTCTATCGGTGTCTTGGGCATACGAATCATCAGCACCTCAAATAGACCGTCATTCAGTGCCACATCGCGAGTCACCAGTCCTTTAAATCCACCCACGCTGATGGTATTCGTGATCATACCAAACAAGAAATCTCCCTCGAGGCTAAAATCTTCGGCTTCTATCTTCATACGATAAGCCTTTAAATTGGCTAAGCTTTTTACACCTTCTATCATATAAGCCTGATGTCCCAACAGATTCTTTTTCTCCTGTGTAGTCTGATAGGATACTTCGGTAAAAGCGCCAAATCCCGCCATATATACAAAATAGCGTTCCTCACAAAAATATCCAATGTCAATCGGATAACGAAGTCCGCTTAAGATATTCTTTACCGCAACCTTGACATCAGAAGAAAGCTGAATGCCGGATGCAAAGTCATTGGTAGAACCTGCCGGAATATAACCTAGAAGCGGAGGTTTTTTCAGCTTCATCATCCCGGAAATCGTCTCGCTTAACGTTCCGTCTCCACCACTGCATACCAACATATCTACAGAATCACCCTTCTGCGCAGCGATTCTCGTCGCATCTCGTGGTGCCTGCGTAATATAAACTTCTGTCTCCCAACCGCCCTTTGTAAACAGATCTAAGATCTCTAATAGGCTGCTTTTTATTTGAATCTTTCCGGAACGTGGATTGACAATCAGTAATAATCTGCCCATAAATGATCTCTCCTCTCACGATTGACCTAAGATATATTTTGTATAAACCTGAAATGCATTGGGCAAGGGATAAATCTCTGCTAATTCTATCTTATCTACCATAAGATAGGCAGAAGTATTGGCTTCTATTTGAACCAAATATCCCGTCATATGCCATTCGATATGACTGAAAATATGTTTTGCGGACGGCAGCGGCCAAATCCCCAGAATATGATCCGCTCCGAGCTGCTCCCTCACCTCGTGCTCGGTGAGATGTCCTTCCATGTTCGGATATTCATAAAGAGAAGCCAAAAGGCCGGTATCGGGACGTTTTTGTATGGCAATCTGATCGCCGGACTCCAGAATCAATACCGTTTTTTCTTCAATTCTGCGTGGCTTTTTAGGTGTCTTATATGGAATTTGATCCAGCAATCCCTGCCGGCTTCCCAGACAGATCGAGTGCAGCGGACATGCTTCACATCTGGGCGGTCCATTGGGAACACATACGATTGCACCGATTTCAATCAACCCTTGATTAAAAGCACTTGCCTGATCCTTTGGCATGGTTTCTCTCAACGCTTCTTCCATCTGTCGTTTTACCGACTGTTTCAAGATATCTTCCCTGCCGGCAAGTACGCGGGATATCACACGTAATACATTGCCATCGACTGCCGGAACCGGAATTCCATAGGCAATAGATGCAATCGCTCCCGCCGTATAACTGCCAATCCCGGGAAGTGATAAAAGTTCATCATAGGATGCCGGCAGAGTCCCTTCAAACTCCGTCACCATCACCTGCGCTGCTTTTTGCAGATTGCGAACCCGGTTATAGTATCCAAGCCCCTCCCATAATTTCAAAAGTGATTCTTCCGATACCTCTGCTAAAGCTTCTACCGTTGGCAGCGCTTCCATAAAACGCTGAAAATAAGGTTTTACTGCCTCTACTCTGGTCTGCTGCAGCATAATTTCCGAAATCCACACACGGTACGGCTGTGGATCTTCTCTCCACGGAAGAATTCTCGCATGTTCCTCATACCACAGCAGCAGCGGTCGATTCATCGCTTTTAAACGTGCCATTTGGTCAAGCGGTTGATCCTCCGATTCTAAAACCTGAAGTCTGTCATACCCATGTTCGTTCTTATACATATCCATAAATTCCTCTTACCGACACTTCTCCCGAAACCACAGCTTCCACGGTTTCGTCCTCGTGCTGCACCAAAAGTTCTCCCAACTGATTGATTCCCTTGCAAGTTCCGCGGTAACTTTCAGACGGTTTCAGCACCATGACCTCCCGCTCTTTATTGACGAGTTTTGTTTCGTATTCTTCTAACAATAAGGAGAGATCTTCTGTCTTTATAAATTGATCGTAATACCACGCAAATGCTTTCATGATCGCTGCAATCAGAAGGCTTCGTTTGACCGGTCTCTTTGCTTGCAGCAACAGCGAAGTTGCAGTCTTTACAAGCTCTCCTTCAAATTCTTCATGATTCACATTCATTCCAATCCCAATCACCACATAATGAATATCATCCAGCTCCGCACTCATTTCGGTTAGAATTCCGCAGAGCTTCTTCCCATCCATCACAATATCATTGGGCCACTTGATTTTGGCATCCAAACCGGTGACTTCTTCTATACCTTTAGTCACTGCAAGTGCTGCCACCAACGTCAGCATAGAAGCACAGGATGGGGCAATCTGAGGTCTTAAAAGCAAGCTCAGGAAGATTCCTGTCCCATGTGGAGACAGCCAGTTTCTGCCGCGTCTCCCCCTACCGGAGAGCTGTGAATCTGCCACAATCAGCATTCCGGCAGGGGCACCGGTCTCCGCCAACTGCTTTGCTTTCGTGTTGGTAGAATCAATTTCGTCATAATACTGAAGTACCCGACCGATCCAACCGGCTTCCATGCAGCTTTGCAATTCTGCTTCTGTCATCACGTCCGCAGTCTCTACCAAATGATAACCCTTGCTGCGCACTGCTTCAATCCGGTAGCCTTCCTTTTGCAGCTGCTTGATAATCTTCCAAACTGCAGTTCGGGATACACCCAGGTGATCACACAGATCCTGACCGGACAAATACCCATCCTGACCTTTTAACAGTTTTAATATCTCCGTTTTCAAAATTATTACCCCCAAATACTGACGGTACTTATGATAACCATCAAAAATAAAAATAATGCAATCACAAGTTGTCCGATTCCCAACGCTTTCTTTTTCTTCTCATGACCACTCTGTCTGAAACGATATACTCCATTCAGCAGATTTAAAATAGCTGCCAACAGAAAAATCAGCGGAAACAGGAGTTGATTCTCCTCGGGATTTAAAAATGCAATCATTGCCATCAAAACAATCAATACGCCTATCACAATATGAATCCAATCCATGATTAAGGTTGTATTCTTGGGAGTTCTGCGACGGTCTTGTCCATAGGTCATTTCATTTCTCCTAAAGTAGCTGCCATGACAGCTTTAATGGTATGCATACGGTTTTCTGCTTCATCAAATACTTTGGACCGCTCTGACTCAAACACCTCATCGGTCACTTCCATATCGGTGATGCCAAAACGCTCACTCATCTCCTTGCCAATCTTGGTTTGAAGATCATGGAAGGCCGGCAGGCAGTGTAAAAAGATAGCTTGGGATCCGGCAGATTCCATAACGGCCTTGTTCACTTTATAAGGAGTCAGTTCACGAATTCGTTCTTCCCATACTGCGTCTGCTTCTCCCATGGAAACCCACACATCGGTGCAGATCACATCGGCATCATGCGTCCCCGTAGTCACATCCTCTGTCAGGGTGATGGTAGCTCCGGTTTCTTTTGCATAGACCTCACACTGTTGCACCAGAGCTTTATTGGGGAAATATTTCTTGGGTGCACAAGCCACAAAATGCATCCCCATCTTCGAACAGGCTATCATCAGAGAATTACCCATATTATAACGAGCATCTCCCATATATACTAATTTAATTCCCTTTAACCGCCCCAACTGTTCCCGTATCGTCAAGAGATCTGCCAGCATCTGCGTCGGATGGTACTCATTGGTCAATCCATTCCAGACCGGAACTCCCGCATATTTACTCAATTCTTCTACAATTTCTTGACCAAAGCCACGATATTCGATTCCTTCATACATTCTCCCCAATACACGAGCCGTATCTGCAATACTTTCCTTCTTGCCAATCTGAGAACCTGACGGATCCAAATAAGTAGTTCCCATCCCCAGATCATGTGCCGCTACTTCAAAGGCACAGCGCGTACGTGTACTGGTCTTTTCAAAGATCAGAGCTACATTTTTTCCTCTATAATCCGCCACCGAAATGCCTTTTTTCTTTTTATCCTTAAAATCTGCGGATAAGTCCAGCAAGTACCGGATCTCCTCCGGTGTAAAATCTTTTAATGTCAGAAAACTTCTTCCCTGTAAATTCATCCTACTGCTCCTTCTCTGTCCTTTTTAACTTTTTTTGTATTTGTTCCATCAGTTCCTCCGG
This sequence comes from Hungatella sp., assembly GCA_036785645.1. Taxonomy (GTDB): domain Bacteria; phylum Bacillota; class Clostridia; order Lachnospirales; family Lachnospiraceae; genus Hungatella_A. The sequence goes on along the minus strand of JAVXIV010000061.1, from coordinate 3,574 downwards.
TGTATAGATTTGAAAGCGATTGATCTGTAGGCTTTTGGCAATATTTTCCAAAATTCCAATATACAATGCTTTATAATCCCAATCTTCTCGAAGCTTTAACGCGATTGCCAGATTGGGAAACCAATACTCCGTATACCTGCGGTATCCTTCCGGATATGCGGAATCCATCCATTCGGCTTCCTCTGCGAAATAGGTTTTAAAAAACTCCAGCTGCGCCATCAATTGATCAAAATAATAGGATTCCGGATGAGAGGCATCCATATAATACCACCTGCCATATAATCCATACAAGACTCTCTTGGCATCGTAATAACCCAGCAATATGTTTTTCTTGGCTCTTTTTTTATCGAATTCCAGAATGCCGCCCAGATCCTGCTTCGGTGCAATGTGAATCACCTTCACATCCTCCGGAACCATCGTCACTTTCTCACTGTCAAAACCAAGTCCATAGATGCGAATGATGATGATATCCTTATAATCATGATCCAATAATACACTGATTGGTACATTATTCCAACCGCCGCCATCCATATAGCGTTTCCCATTCAGTTTTTCACTTCGAAAAGCGGGAAAATAAGCACTGGCCATCAACATATCGCCGATTTCTCCCTCGGGCGCCTCCTTGAGATCAACGGTCAACAATTTGCGGTCACTGACGGAATAAGTTACAATGTACAATTCCCGGTCTGATTTCCGAATCTTCTCTTCATCGACCGTCTCATCAATCAACGTTTTTAATGGGGTGATATCAAAACCTTTGTCCTTTAAGATCCGTTTTCCGTCTTCAATGAGATTTCGCAGATTCAAGGCTTTTAAATCCATCTTTATCACATTTTCGATCACATCATCATCCACATCCATGACTTTCGAATAACTGATATTTTCCCAAATATACTCCGCCTTATCCAAATCGTCCATGCACATCAATGCACCGTTTAAAGTACCTACCGATGCTCCGGCAATCCCCTTGATGCGAACCCCCGCTTCTCGAAGTGCTTTCCACGCTCCCACCTGATAGGAACCTTTGGCACCCCCGCCCTCCAGTACAATTCCATATTCTTTGGTTAGATCCAATTTTAGTTCCACCGGTCTCACTCCTTTTAAATCTCCACTTTAATTTTAGAAAATAGGGCACCCAGTATCAGGTACCCTATCAAGCTCATCCATCCTATCCCACTTCTATTCTATGCATCTTTTGCTATTTCCGTAATCGATGTGATCATACCCGCCAAACTCTGAATGTTGGAGGGGATGATGATCTTGGTAGCCTTACCATCCGCAGCTTTGGCAAATGCTTCCAAGCTCTTGATCTGTAATACCGCAGCATCTGCACCTGCTTCTTTGATGAAACGGATACCGTCTGCAGTAGCCTGTTGAACCTTGATGATCGCTTCTGCCTGACCTTCTGCTTCTCGAATCTTCTTCTCTTTTTCGGCTTCCGCACGCAGAATAGAGGATTGTTTCTCGGCCTCAGCTTCCAAAATCACAGATTCCTTTCTACCCTCTGCTACCAAAATGGTAGCTGTTTTCTCGCCTTCTGCACGCAGAATGGCTTCTCGGCGTTCCCGCTCTGCCTTCATCTGCTTCTCCATCGCATCCTGAATGGCAGCCGGAGGAATGATATTTTTTAATTCCACACGATTGACTTTGATTCCCCAGGGATCCGTTGCCACATCGAGGGAAGCTCTCATCTTGGTGTTGATGGTTTCTCTGGAAGTCAAGGTCTGATCCAGTTCTAGATCACCGATGATATTTCGAAGGGTTGTGGCTGTCAGATTCTCAATTGCCATAATCGGATTCTCCACACCGTAAGTAAATAACTTCGGATCGGTAATCTGAAAGAACACAACCGTATCAATTCTCATCGTGACATTGTCCTTGGTGATGACCGGCTGCGGAGCAAAATCTACAACCTGCTCTTTTAAAATAACTCTCTTGGCAATTCGATCTACAAAAGGCACCCGAAAGTGAAGTCCTACCGACCAAGTCCCCAAATAGGCACCCAAGCGCTCTACCACCAATGCCTGTGCCTGTGGTACTACCTTAATACATGATGTCACAATCACAAGTCCAATGGTTGCAATCAAAATCAGTCCAAAAAATCCTGTAATAAATCCCATCTGCTATTCCTCCTGCTCTTTGCTTACCATTAATTTAACACCCCTGATTTCTCGAATGATCACCGTCTCTCCTACTTGGTAAATATCCGATTCCCGGAGTGCTCTGGCTGTCCATTCCTGACCGCCTACCGTCGCTGCACCGGTTCCTTCTGCATTGCTGATCTGTGTGGTAATCTTGGCACTGCGACCAATCAAGCTGTCTGTATTGGTCTTAATCGTATGATTATTGAAGTACTTTGCTGCCAAAGGTCTGGTGAAAAATAATAGAGCAAAGGATACCAGCACAAATGCTGCAAGCTGTATCTCGATCTCTGCACCAAACAAAGAGACAATAAATGCAATCAGTGCACCTCCTGCAAACCAGATCGTAGTCAATGCCATCGTTGCCAACTCGATTCCTATTAAAATCACAAATGCAATCAACCAATAAATTGAAGTCATAGCTTCGCTCCTCCTTCCCAAACTGCATTGCCAATTTATACACAGTATACTATATCTGTGTTAAATTAACAACAGAATAAAATCGTAACTGTTCAGAGGGGGCATATTTTTCCGCCCCCTGAATAGTTACATGAAATCTTAAGAGCGTCTCTGTCTGGCTGCCTCAAACATGAGTACCGAAGCTGCCACCGCTGCGTTTAAAGATTCCACCTGTCCGGCCATAGGGATGGTAATATAGCGGTCTGCCAGTTTGGCAACCTCATCACTGAGTCCTGCGGCTTCATTTCCAATCAAAAAGCCAATATTACCAGTATAGTCTTCCTGATCATAATTATGCACTGCTTTCAAATGCGCCGCATAGAAACGGATCGATTTTTGTTTCAAAACTTCCAGAGTTTCGATTAAATTCTCCACATACACAAACGGTACACGGTAAATGGATCCCATCGTAGAACGAATCACTTTGGGATTGTAAAGATCCACCGTGGTACTGTCCATGATGATTCCGGTGATCCCTGCGCCCTCTCCGGCCCGCATAATGGTCCCCAGATTGCCCGGATCCTGAATCGTTTCTAACACCATCAGATGCGTGGGTTTCGTCATACGGCATACCTCTTCCAGCGTATACGCATATTGTTTGACCAAGGCCAGAATCCCCTGCGGATTCTGCGTATCAGACATCGATCGAAATACTTCATCCGACACCGTTTCTACCTGTGAAATTCCATGAAGCAGTGTGCTTTGTGTGCTATGTTTACCAAAACTTTCCGAAATATATACCATGTGAATCCGATCTTTTGGCAATTCGGAAAACATCCGGATTCCCTCGACCACAAAGAGACCTGTTTCTTTGCGATATTTCGATTTTTTCAGTAAAGCAGCCACCTGTTTTACTTGTGCATTATTGGTACTGGTTATCATGTGCGCCCTCTTCTTCTCTTGTAATCATCTCTAACTCCGCCAGCCAGATTCTGTTGCAAGCATCACTGGGCATGCGCAAGTCGCCTCGCGGG
>JAVXIV010000060.1:0-9329 GCA_036785645.1 Hungatella sp. | reverse complement strand
GGTAGGAATTTTGTTTGACTGGGAGAACTGGTGGGCATTGGAACTTGCCAGCGGACCGACGAAGGATATGAATTATCTGACACAGGTACATCATTACTATAAACCGTTTTACGAGAAAAACATACCGGTTGATATCCTGCGCTTTACGTCGGAGCTCTGCCGGTACAAGATCATAGTGGCTCCGCTTCTCTATATGCTGAAAGATGAGATTGCAGAAAAATTGGAAAAATTTGTGAGACAGGGCGGAACGCTCCTTGCTACTTATCTAAGTGGGGTTGTGGATTCCAATGACCGCTGTATCTTTGGCGCAGCACCGGGTACGTTGAAAAATCTGTTGGGATTATGGGTAGAAGAGACCGATGCACTATATCCGGATGAGAAAAATGAGATGCGGATGACAGAGGGGTATTTGCCAAAACCGTCCTATTTCTGCAGTTTTCTTTGTGATGTGATTCACTTAACCGGAGCGAGCGCACGAGCCGTATACGGAAGCGATTTCTATGCGGGTACACCGTGCCTAACGGAGCACGTGTTTGGGAGCGGGATAGCCTGTTATCTGGGAACGCAGCCTGAGGATGATTTTTTATCGGACTATATAGATTTGCTTTGTCAAAAAGCCGGCGTAAAGCCCTTGCTTTTGACAGATCCGGGGATTGAAGTGACGAGAAGAACGACACCGGAGGGGAGCTTTACTTTCGTGATGAACCATCGGGAAACGGAAGGACTGGTGAATCTGGGAGCAGAAACATATGACAATCTTTTGACCAATGAGACCCTCTGCGGATCCTGCAATCTGGCGGGACGAGGGGTTATGGTACTGCGAAATGACTTTCTTGCAGCACCCCCTAAAATATGATAAACTGTAACTGTTCAGAGGGGGAATAGTTATGATAAACTAAGCTCATTTACAAGGAGGGACAGTCATATGATACGAGTATCACAACATGGAGATGGAGATTTCTCCACGGTTTCTGCAGCGATCGATTCCATCCCGGAGGAGTGTGAGGAAGAAGTTACCATCTTGATTCTGCCGGGGATTTACAAGGAGAAGCTGACGATTCGCAAGTCCGGTTTGACGCTTCTGGGAACCTCTGCTGCGACCACCATTTTGACCTATGGAGACTATGGACGGATGGAGATGGAGGATGGAAGCAGGCGCGGAACCTTCCGCACGGCATCTGTATTTCTAGATGCCAGTGACCTTACAATCAAAAATCTTACTTTTGAAAATTCCGCCGGTTCCGGTCCCGATATTGGACAGGCACTGGCGCTTTATGTGGATGGAGATCGGATTCGGTTTGATCACTGCAGGATACTTGGGGGGCAGGATACACTCTTTACCGGACCGCTTCCGCCCAGTCCCATGATTCCGGATGGATTTATAGGTCCCAAAGAACATGCACCGAGAGTCAACGGCCGCCATTATTATCATCAATGCCTGATTCGCGGTGATATTGATTTTATTTTTGGCAGTGCAACGGCCTATTTTGATCAATGCGAACTGTTTTCCGGAAATCATGTGGGGGAAGAGGTAAAAGGCTATGTAACGGCAGCCTCTACTCCCGAGGGACAGCCCTATGGTTATGTGTTTTCGGACTGCCGCTTTACTGGGGATTGCCCGGCGGGGACGGTGTATCTGGGGAGACCGTGGAGAAATTATGCCAAGACGGTTTTACTTCGATGTGAGATAGGAGCCCATATTAAAACCGAAGGTTGGTTTAACTGGAATAAACCGGAGGCCGAAGAGACGATTTTTTATGCAGAATATCAGTCCTTTGGTTTGGGAGCATCCACTGACCGAGCATCCTATGTCAGACAACTGACGGATGCAGAGGCAGCCGATTATACAAAAGAACAAGTCTTAGGAGATTGGATAAAAGAGGGGAAACGATGAGCAGAAGAAAATTTTGGGATCGGCATTCGTGGATGTATTTATATGAATTAACCGGAGATAGCCGCTATTTGGATCAAATAGAAGCGGAGATGGAGGTCATTCGCCATAGTCTTGCAAAAGAGGAAGCGTCGCCGCATAGTTTGACTACCGAAGAGCTTTATTGGACGATTCCGTTTTATATGGCTTATGAGACTAAAATCGGAAAAAAAGAGAATTATCATAAACTGGTACAGCTGCTGAAACAATATGGCAAAGATCCGAAGTTTTCTATGCAGAGTGATACTCCCATAGAGCGTGGCTGGTATCTGATGACTCTGGTGGATACCCTTGATGAAATGTCTGAGACTGTGTATGAACATTATCGGATATTACAGGATCTGATTCGACAAATTATGCGAATATCAGGGAGTACACTTTATGATTCTGCGGATTTACAGGGCAATGTCATGGCAGCTTATGCTACGATGAAAGCCTGCAGCAAGACTCTGATATCAAAAGAAAAGTATGAAGATCCTGCGATGCAGTGTCTGCGTGAATCGGATTCTGTGGGTTTACCGGACGGAGATTTGATCAGACAGATCATGGCCATGGGATGGGAGCAGAGATGATGAAAATTCAAACGATATTTATAACATCCAGAAGTATGGATATGGAACTGATGAATATGGGGATTTACCAAACCGAGGAAAATTATCAGATTTACTTAGATGGAACCTTATGGGGCGAGAGCAGGAAGATCATAGAAACGGTTGACGGCTTGAAACCGGACACCACTTATTCGGTATTCATAAAGACGCAGAACGGCCAATCGGAACCCCTGGAATTCCATACCAATCGAGAATCCTATACACTGAATGTACGTGATTTCGGTGCTCTTGGCGACGGTCAGCGTGATGATACGACTAGTATTCAGGCAGCTATTTATGCTTGTGAAGCAGATATGCGCGTTCTGATTCCCAAGGGAGTTTACAAAATCACATCGCTTTTTATGAAGAGTGATGTTCACATGGAACTTGCAGAAGGAGCAGTGCTCTCCGGAATCACAGATCGTTCTCGCATTCCTGTATTTCCGGGAATGATCGAAAATTATGAGGAAAATGAAGAATACAATTTAGGCAGCTGGGAAGGCAATCCTCTTACTACCTTTACGGCGCTGATTACCTGTCTGCATGTCTCCAATGTGACCATTTATGGACGGGGAAGAATTGACGGCTGTGCCAATTATGAAAACTGGTGGAAATATACAAGAGAAAAGATCATTGCTTACCGTCCAAGGCTGGTTTTTATCAGTCATTGCAGCAATATCGTGCTGCAGGGAATCCGGGTGGAAAATAGTCCGAGTTGGAATATTCATCCCTATTTTTCACAGAATTTAAGATTTATCAATCTCACGATTCGCAACCCCAAGGATTCTCCAAACACCGATGGTCTGGATCCGGAATCTTGCAAAAACGTGGAGATTGCAGGGGTACATTTCTCTCTGGGAGATGACTGCATTGCGATTAAATCCGGTAAGATCTATATGGGTGCAACGTACCGAGTTCCTTCCGAGCAGATTGAAATCCGCCAGTGCTGCATGTGTGATGGGCACGGTTCTATCACTTTGGGCAGTGAGATGGCTGCCGGAATTCGACAGGTGACGGTCAAAGACTGCCTCTTTCTGCACACTGACCGAGGACTTCGGATCAAGACACGCAGAGGCAGAGGAAAAGATGCAGTCATTGATCAGATCACATTTGAACGGATCCGGATGGATCATGTGCTTACGCCATTTGTCATCAATAATTTTTATTTTTGTGATCCGGACGGTCATACCGAATATGTTCGTACCAAGGAAAAACTGCCGGTTGATGCACGAACACCGGAAATTAAATGCCTCTTATTTAAAGATGTCACCTGCACCAATTGCCATGTTGCGGCCGCTTATTTCTATGGCTTGCCGGAGCAGAAGATCGAGCAGATCATCATGGAGAATATCCATGTCAGCTATGCCAAGGATGCACAGCCGGGTATGCCCGCTATGATGGAAGAACTAGATCCGGTATGCAAGATGGGGGTTTATGCCAACAATGTCCATAGTTTGATTATGAAGAATGTACAGATCGAAGGGTGCGAGGGAGAGCCATACCAATATGAACACATTGACGAACTAGAGTCCTCCGATTGATGATAGCAATTTTCATTACTGATATAAAATATATAATAAAAAATTATATAAAAAATTTATAAAAACAGTACTAAAAATTAACAAAACCGTTGACTAATTGCCGAAACAGTATTATAATAAACTCACATTACAAATTATTTCATAAAAATGTTTTGATAAAATACTAAAAAATTTAGTTAAAACATTGAAAATGAGTAAGGATGGAGGAGAGGATTAGGATGAAATTAAGAAAACTGATGGCAATGACGATGGCAACAGCCATGGTTGCTACGACCTTAACCGGCTGTTGAGGGGGCAAGAAGGACGTGCCAACGGATACTTCTAAAGCGGTGGAGACAACAACGCAACAAAAGACCGAGACTACAGCGGTGACCGAAGCAGCAGCTTCAGGAGAACAGCTGGCGGACGGTAAAGAAGTGACACTTCGTTTTGCATGGTGGGGATCCCAGAATCGACATGAGAGAACACAAAAAGTATGCGAGATGTTTGAAGCCAAATATCCCAATGTTACGATTGAGATGGAACCTTATGATTTTAATGGTTATTTTCAAAAATTAAATACCCTGATAGGTGCCAAAGATGTATGGGATGTATTCCAATTGGGCAATGGGTTTGCAGAATTTGACAGTGCAATTTTGGATCTGCAGCCATACATAGATGATAAGACCATTAGTACGGAACATATTACGGACGCCTTTTTAGACATCACAAAATTTGCAGGGAAACAGGCAAGTATTTCTCTGGGAACCAATGCACACTGCATGATTTACAATGCAGATATGTTTGCAGAAGCAGGATTGGCAGAGCCGGCAGATAATTGGACTTGGGATGAGTATCAAAAGAATGCAGAAGCATTAAAAGAAGTAACCGGAGAATTTGGATCTTCCAGAACGGAACCGTTTTATGGTGCTTGTACGGTAGGTGTTCCACAGTGGGGAGAAGAACTGAACTTCTTTAAGGCCGATAACAGTGGTCTTGGAATCGATAAGCCAGACTATTTAGTTCCTTATATGCAGATGATCAAGGATATGACCGAGAGCGGTTCCTATCCGGATCCAGGAGCAGTCGCAGAGATTGGAATGGATCCAACACAAGATTTTGTGGCAACCGGAGAGGCGGGGATGGTTTGGACTGCAAGTAATCAGTTTATCGCCTTGTCGGATGCGGCAGCAGATGGTCCTGCCGGACTTCGCATCAAGTCTTCACAGGGACTATGCGCATCCTCAACTTATGAATATCCGGATGTAGCAGCAGCTTTTATTAACTTCTTTGTAAATGATATAGAAGCAAACAAGGTTCTGGCCGGTGAAAGAGGTGTGCCGATTAATTCTGCAGTCCGCGAAGCACTGGTACCACAGCTGACTACTGCAGAAAATCAGATTTATGATTATATTGATAAAGTAAGTAAATTTGAAGACGGAAAATTTGTTAATATCAATGAACCGGCTCAGCAGGAAATTGTGAAAAAAAGATTTGAGTTGGATTTAGAGAAAGTAATATCGGGAGAATTAACACCGGAAGCCGCTGCTCAGGATGTATTTGATTTTGCAAATGCAGAATTTGCAAACTAGGCAGATTATAAAACTGTGTATCTACGAGTCTGCTGCAATATGCGGCAGGCTCGTTTTAAAAACAGAATGCCAGGAGGAATATAGATGAATGCGAAAAATATGAAAAGTAAGCAAAAAACCCCTCGCACCTTCAAACAGATATTATGTAGTGATAATGTAACCGGTTATGCATTTGCAGCCCCGTTTATTATTGGATTTTTGGGATTTACCGTGATTCCTATGATCATGTCCTTATACTATTCTATGACAGATTATAATTTGGTGGATGATCCAAACTGGGTGGGACTTTTCAACTATGTGAAATTGTTTACACAGGATGATCGCTTTTGGAATTCGATCTTTGTAACGCTAAAATATGTCGTGATTGCAGTTCCCTTAAAACTCACCTTTGCGTTAATGGTGGCTTTCTTTTTGACAAGGAAAAGCAGAGTCGTCAGCGTATATCGGGCTATTTATTATCTTCCATCATTGATCGGTGGCAGTGTGGCGGTTGCGTTGGTATGGAAACAGATGTTTTCCAGAAAAGGCCTCATCAATTCACTGATTTTAAATATGGGATTCGACCGGGTAAACTGGCTTGGAGATGAGCGATGGGCGATTATACCACTCATTTTGATGACTGTGTGGCAGTTTGGATCTTCCATGATTATTTTTGCAGCAGGACTGAAGGAGATTCCATCTACCTATTATGAAGCAGCACAAATTGATGGAGCCGGTACGGTGAAATCATTCTTCAAAATTACACTTCCCTGTCTGTCTCCAATTATTTTATTCAATTTAGTGATGCAGACAATTTCCGGATTTATGGTATTTACCCAAAGCTTTGTTATTACTCAGGGCGGGCCCAACGACTCTACCAACTTTCTTGCACTCTACATCTACAATAACGGTTTCGGCTTCAAAAAGATGGGATATGCAAGTGCAATGTCGTGGATTCTTTTGATTGTAATTGCAACGGTTACCTTGATTATTTTTAAAGTATCGAAGCGCTTTGTATTTTCAGAAGCGTCAGATAACTAGGGAGGTTTATATGGGAATGAAAACGAAAAAAACCATTAAAATGGTGTGTTACCATCTGTTTATAGGCGGATTGGGTCTCATTATGCTTTACCCGGTGATCTGGATGATATTGGGAGCGTTTAAGGATAATAATCAGATTTTAAATCATGCAGCTACGCTCATGCCAAAAGAGTGGCATATGGAAAACTGGAAGAATGGCTGGAATGGTTTTGTAGGATATTCATTTGGAACATTTTTTAAAAACTCCCTGTTTGTGTCGACGATTGCAACTCTGGCAACGATGCTGACGTCATCCATGGTGGCTTATTCGCTGTCGCGAATAAAGTTTCGCGGACGTAAGATTTGGTTTGCCTGTATGATCGGAACGCTGATGCTCCCGGGACAGGTGATCATGATTCCGCAGTATATGATTTATAATAAACTGGGTTTGGTAGGAACTTATATTCCCCTGATCCTGCCTCACTTTTTTGGACAGGCATTTTTCATTTATGAAATGATGCAGTTCATCTCCGGTATTCCGAAAGAACTCGATGAGGCAGCTTATATTGATGGATGCAGTAAATATAATATTTATCGAAGAATTATTCTTCCGCTGTTAAAACCGGCATTGGTTACAACCTTAATTATCCAATTTTACTGGAAATGGGATGACTTTATGGGACCTTTGATTTACATCAACCGACCGGCAAAATGGACCGTATCATTTGCATTAAAGAATTTTGCGGATACCAGCGGAGTGTCAGATTATGGGGCGATGTTTGCGATGTCAACCCTATCGCTGATCCCGGTATTCTTGATTTTCCTTTGCTTTAACCGTTATTTGGTGGATGGAATGAGTACCAGTGGATTGAAGGGATAGAAAAAATAAGAGGAGACAAAGAATATGATATATTGGGAAGAAGGATTATTAAGAATCAGCGACAATCATAAATATTTGCAAAATGGGGAGAAACCATTCTTTTGGCTGGGAGATACGGCATGGCTGATGTTTCAAAAATGCAGTCAGGACGAAGCTTATCTCTATATGAAAAATCGGAAAGACAAAGGCTATAATGTCATTCAGGCGGTGCTGATCCAATCGATACCAAAAGCAAAAAGTATGGAACAGGCAGGGATTCGTCTGGATCTTGATACCCCGGAATACTGGAATGACTGTGATGCGATGATTCGTGCAGCAGAGGAACTGGGGCTTTATATCGGACTGCTTCCGGTATGGGGGAGCCTCGTCAACGAAGGAATCATCAATCTGGATAATGTGGAAAGCTACGCTTCATTTTTGGCAGAACGTTATAAAAACAGTCCCAATATCATTTGGATTCTGGGTGGTGATATTCGCGGAAGTGTGGCGCCGGAATTGTATGAGATCTTCGGAAAAATTTTAAAAGAGAAGAACCCGGATCAATTGGTTGGATTCCATCCATTTGGCCGAACCTCCTCCTCGCTATGGTTTCATGAAGCGTCTTGGCTGGATTTTAACTTATTTCAATCCGGTCATCGCCGCTATGATCAGGCGTCTCTGGGCGAGTGGGATGATAACAAAGTCAAGGAAGAATTCTTTGGGGAAGACAATTGGCGCTATGTAGATCGGGATCATAGTTATGACACTATGAAGCCAACGCTTGATGGGGAACCTTCTTATGAGGGGATTCCACAGGGACTTCACGATCCGAAAGAACCTTATTGGGAGGCTGTCGATGTCAGACGTTATGCCTACTGGTCTGTATTTCAGGGGGCTGCGGGTCATACTTATGGAGATAATGCAGTGATGCAGTTCTATCATGATCTCCGTGTAGCGGGATCTTATGGTGTCAGAGAAGTGTGGCAGGATGCCATCCACCATGAAGGCTCCGGTCATATGAAACATTTAAAGGATCTGATGACACGGGTTGACTTCATCCATGGAGCACCGGCAGAGTGTCTCTTACTATCCGGACAAAAAGAAAAATACCACCGGATTTCGGTATTTGCGGGAGCGGACTATATTCTTTGCTATGATTACCTGGGGGAAGAATTTACTTTGGATTTGAAACCGTACGAAGGACGAAAACTAGAGGCATATTGGATGGATCCGGTAAGCGGCATTTACAGTTATTGTATGGATGCGACAGGCATGGACAGTATTACTGTAAAACCGATTCGGCGCGCCGGCAGTGATCGCGACTGGGTTTTATATATGAAGGAATGCAACGAAGTTTAAAAATAATGAGAAAAAGGGAGTAAGAGAAGGATGAGAAAAACAGGAAAAAGAATCATAGCGATGTCGCTGGCATGTACTATGGTACTGACTTTGGCAGCATGCGGGAAAAAGGCAGATACGAAACCCGCAGAAACAACCAAGGCAGCCGAGACTACCGTTGCAGCTGATGCGACTACCGCAGCGGCAGGCACGACAGCCGCAGAACCGGTGGAGCTGCGCTGTGCTTGGTGGGGTGGAGACGGCAGACATGAGGCAACAGAGAAAGCAATCGCTGCCTTTGAGGCAAAGTATCCGAATATTAAGGTGACACCGGAATATGGCGCATGGAGCGGTTGGGAAGAAAAACAGGCACTGAATATCGTTGCGGGCGATGGAGCCGATGTGATGCAGATCAACTGGAACTGGATTGAATCTTACAGCCAAGGAGGAACTTCATTTGTCAATTTAGAAGATTATACAGATGTATTGGATTTGACGCAG
>JAVXIV010000059.1:0-9443 GCA_036785645.1 Hungatella sp. | reverse complement strand
TATAATCCACTTCTCCGATGTTACTGACCTGAATACTGCTGTCCATCCGGCTGATCTTCTCAATGACATCCAAAACACTTTCCACATAACGTCGATTGCTGTTAGGCTTGATTGACTTAACCTTGATCGCTTTACAGCGGTTTTGTACCCCCAAATCCTCGCAATATAGGTTCGCGACGTCACTTAAATAGACCTCCTTTTTCTTTACTGCTGTGATCTGGGCGACATTCAAATATAGGGTTTTGTTCATACGCACATCATCTTTTGTGCATGCCACATGGTCTCAACCAACGTTCCGCCCTCATAGGCAATCCCATTTTGCATACAAAACAGCAGATACCAAATCGCTGCCAAAACCACGATCAAGCTGAGAATCAGCAAGATGATTCCCACCCTTTTCTTGATAAATTCCATACCATCACATCCATTCTTTAAATTTTGTAATTAGTATGGTTGATTGGCATTAGATTTATGCTATAATTTTTCACGTAATTGCTTTAATATCTTTTTTTCGAGTCTGGATACCTGCACCTGAGAGATCGATAATGCCTGTGCAATCTGGGTTTGCGTCTGATTCTCATAATATCTGCGAAAGATGATCTCCCGTTCTTTGTCATTCAGCGTTGCCAGCAAATCACTTAGCAGCATCCGATTTAACAATTGCTCCTGATCTTCATTTTTTTCTTCAATCTTATCCATCAGGCAGATAGTGGTTTCATCATTTTTATTGATCGTTTTATAAAGCGATTCCACCTCAGCACCTGCCTCTATGGAAGCCGCTATTTCTTCACGGCTGGTTCCGATTTCTTCTGCCAATTCTTCAATCGTCGGTTCTCGCCCCAGAGAAGAATTTAGGCTCTCTCTGGCAATTTTTACCTTCATTCCCATCTCCTTAATCGAACGGCTGACTTTGATCATGCCGTCATCCCGCAAAAAGCGTTTGATCTCTCCGGTGATCATGGGCACCGCATAGGTAGAAAATTTCACTTCAAAAGAAAGATCGAATTTGTCAATTGCTTTCATCAGACCGATGCTTCCGATCTGGAAGAGATCTTCCATCTCATACCCTCTTCCCTGAAATCTTCTTACAATACTCCAGATCAGACCGACGTTTTCCATCACTAAACGATCTCTCGCCTCTTTATCCCCTTGGTGAGCCATGATAATGAGCTTCATCGTTTCATCCATAACCCTCACCCACTGATTCGCTTTTTCATCATAATGACAGTTCCGGCACCGGATTCCGACCGGACCTCTACTTCATCCATAAAGGCTTCCATAAAGGAAAATCCCATGCCGGAACGTTCTCCTGTGGGATCCGATGTATACATAGGTTCCATCGCTTTTTTGATATCCAAGATCCCGACTCCCAAGTCTCGTACAATCACCGTCAGCTCCTGTGCCTCAATCTGTGCCTCCAAATAAACAATGCCTCTCTGCCCTTGATAACCATGGATAATCGCATTGGTAACCGCTTCCGATACCGCCGTCTTTACATCATCCAGTTCCTCCAGAGTCGGGTTCAAGCGACTCATAAATACGGCAATGACCACTCTGGCAAACTCTTCATTTTTAGACAGGCTCTCTATCTCCATGCGCATCTGTTCTGTCTTGGTTTCCATCTTCCTCACCTTCCAATCTTCTCTTTTTAGCCTGCTATTGCAGCATCCTTCGTCTCATAGCTGGGAACCAGCTTCGCAATCCCCCCAATAGAAAGGATCCGCAGGATTTGAAATCCCGCCCCATAAAGTGCCAGCTTCCCACCGCTTCGCTCCATCTGTTTATAGCGGTTTAACAAAATTCCAATCCCGGAAGAATCCATAAATTCCGTTTTTGAAAAATCAAAAATGATTTTTGTAATATAATTTTCCGACAGCAATAAATCGGTCTCATATTTTAAATTTCTGCAATTATGATGATCCAGCTCCACCGGGAGGTGGATGATCAGCACACGTCCTCTGCACTCATACGTAAAAGAAGGTTCGTTCATACTCATTCCTCGCTTTCCTTTTATATAAAACTTCTCAAAATAAATAGCATAAAAAAAGACATGACAAAAGAGATCTTCCTTTGTAATGTCTTCGTCTTAATAACCGCGTTCCTCCTTGGCTTTTACCGCCAGTTCATGATCCGGATAATTCATAATCACCTGACCAAATAATTCATTGGATCGGTCTTTGTCTTCCTTTGCCTTGTAAATCAGTGCCATATTAAAAATGACTTGGGGATTATCCGCCTTTATATTCAAACTCTTCTGATAGTACAAAAGCGCATCATCCGGCTTACCCGCTTCTCTTGCCTTGTCTCCCAAATCTGCCAAAAGGGGATACCCATTGGCCTCCATCTCCGTCTTGATCTGTGCAATCACTGCTTTGGTAGCTTCATCGCGGATCACGGACGGATTTAAATCTGCATACAGAAGCACCGCAGTCTGAGGATCTGCATTCTTGTTCGCTTGCAAAATTCCAATCAGTCTCTGATACTGCGCCAGTTCCTCACGGCTGCTGTCTTCCACCGACTGCAAGGTGTTTTGCGCCTCATTCTGATCTTGCTGCAGCTTCTCCATCGTCTGCTTCATCTCATCGATTTTTAGATTTCCTTGGTTCACTTCTTCACTGTAATGTAAGATTTCCTGATTATGAATATGGTTTTGTGCCTTAATATGAGCCGGCATAATCAAGAAATAAAAAGCCGTAATCCCCAACAATAGCCCTACAATCAGGTTGATCACCGTCTGCCACCCGGTATTCTCCTTATAAGTTGGAGGAATGATAATATCATCATCCTGCATCTGGCGGTGAGAAAAAGCATTTTTGAGTTTTCTTCGCTCGATCTCGGCTTTCCCGGTATTGGCCTTGACAATTGACATATACCACAAAGCTTTTGGGTTGTTTTTATCAATCTTTAAAACCTTGTACAACGACTTTCCTGCTTTTGTGTAATCCTCGTGACTGATATAAAGAAGAGCCAATAATAGCTGCGCTTTGACAAAATGCGGATTCACTTCCACCACTCTGGTCAGCTGCAAAACCGCCAAATCATCACTGCCGCCTTGTGCATGGATCAGCGCCTGATTGTATTTCTTGACATTGAGACCATCGTTCTCTAAGCTCCCCGGCTTGCCTTGCATTTCCTCCAGATAATGAGCAGCTAAATTGTCTGCAGGCTGCAGATTCATGCTAATCACCCACTGCACCAATGCTTCGCTGCGCTCCCCGATCTCATAATAAATCAGCCCCAGTAAATTTCGAGCAGTGGTGTGATATTTATTAAAATGCACACTTTTCTTCAAGCAGGTAGCTGCTCCCGTCAGATCTCGTATCTTGGCCTTTTCAAGTCCCAGATTATAGAAACTATTCGCAATCTGCTGACTTTTCTTCACATAGTCCATACTGCTTTCCGCCTACTCTTTTCTTTCCTTAATCAGTTCCATCATAATATCCGTCATATCGGTTAAATCGCTCTGAACGATAGCATCCTCGATTGCTTCCACTTCCAAACTAGGTTTGAATTTGCTTAATTCTTCCTCAAAATCAATCATGCTGGTTTCTCCTCAAAATCTGTTTAATCTCTCCAATCAGATAGAGAGAGCCGATACAAAAGGCCAGATCCTCCTCATCCTTTACGGACACCAAACGTTTCCATGCAGTTTCTACATCCGGAAAACTCTCTACCGGGCAAGCTGCTTCTTTTTGAAATTCCTTTGCTAAAAGATCCTTTTCAAGCGTTCGCTCCGTCTTCATCTGAGCGACTAAAACGTCCGTCAGTTCCAAAGTTTGGCATAGCTTTGCAATCATCTTTTCATAGTCTTTACCTAAAACCGCTGCAAACAAAAGATGAATCTTCCGACCGCTCCCTTGCTGCATCCGCGCAGCCGTCCGGGCAAAAGCAGCAATTCCACCTTCATTATGCGCACCATCCAAATAGAGTCCGGGCAGAACCTCTTCCATCCTTCCCGGCCAGTAGCTCCCCTTCATTCCCATGATGATATCCGACGCAGTTACCGGATAAATCCGAGTTCTGCGAAGTACATCTAGCGCACGAATCGCCAAGGTTGCATTCATCCATTGATATTCCGCAATGGATGGGATCGCTACCACCAACTGACCTCCATCCAAAGTGCGAACCGACAATTTCGTCATAGGCTCGTCTTGGCTCATCAAGGTATAGGCATTGACAGCCGTAGGATAAAGCGGACATCCAAGTTCCTCTGCCCTCTGCTCAATCACTGCAGAAGCCTCCGGACAGTTGGCGTCATAAACCACCGGCACTCCTTCTTTCAAGATACCTGCTTTTTCTTCTGCAATTTTTGCAAGAGAATCGCCCAAATATTCCATATGATCCATACTGATGGAGGTGAGAACCGTAAGAACCGGTCTCTTGATGACATTGGTCGCATCCAGACGACCACCCAGTCCGGTCTCTAAAATCACAACATCCGGTTTGCACTTGGCATTAATCGCCATGGACATATAAAATAAAAATTCAAAATAAGTCGGGGCGGCATAGCCTTTTTCCGTCATGTGATCGGACAAACTGCGGACGGTTTCAAATGCATATTCATAGGTCTCCGGACGTACCCATTCACCGTACATCAAAAAACGTTCTTTTGTATCCACCAAATGGGGCGAAATAAAGGTACCTACCTTGTATCCTGCTTCCGTTAATACGGATGTTAAAAATGCACAAACAGAACCCTTGCCGTTCGTTCCTGCTACGTGTATAATCTTCATGGATTCGTCGGGATTACCCAATACTTTCAAATATTCACGGATATCCTCCAACGTATTTTTCTTCGCTGCCCACATAGGAATCTGATTCAAATACTCTTCTATGTTATCCATACGCTCCCCCCTATCCACACACCTCCGGCTATCTTCGTAAGTATCCTTATTGCCTTTATTATAATATATGCCACACATTATGCAACCTGTTTCTTTCGCAAATACTGACGGAATTCTACAAATGGGACAGGCGTTCCTCCACTTGCTCCATCATCTGTACATATTTATCACGTTTTTCTTTTTCTTCTGCAATTTTTTCTGCCGGTGCTTTGCTGACAAAACGTTCGTTGCTCAGCATTCCATCCACGCGAGCCAGTTCTTTGGTCAGGCGTTCTTTCTCTTTTGTAAGGCGTTCAATCTCTTTTCCCAAATCCACCAATTCTGCAAACGGCATATAAATGGCGGCCTGAGGAATCACCGCTGATACCGCATCCTCTGCAATTCCGGTTTTATCCTTCTGCAGATAAACTTCGCTTGCATAACCCAGCATAGCAAAAAACACCTTGCTGTGCTCAAATAAATCCAACAACCCTTGATTTTCAGATACCACATAAACCTTCGCTTTTTTACTGGGCGGAACATTCATAGAAGTGCGGACATTGCGGATACTTCTGACCGCCTCCTTGATCGTCTCAACTGCCTGCTCTTCTGCCTGAAAATTCCAATCCTGACGATATTGTGGCCAATTGGAAATCATAATCGAAGGTTCTTCTTCCTGAAGATTGCAGAAGATTTCCTCCGTAACGAACGGCATCTAGGGATGCAGTAGCTTCAAAGATTGGATCAGTACTGTTTTCAGGGTCCAGATAGCGGCCGCCCTCGTATGATCTTCTTCATTCCACAGTCTTGGTTTCACCATCTCAATATACCAGTCGCAGAATTCTTCCCAAATAAAATCATATACCTTTTGGAGTGCAATTCCCAAATCGTACTTATCCAAATTCTCGGTTACATCCTTGGCTAAGGTATTGACTTTGGATAAAATCCAGCGATCCGCCATAGTCAGATCCTGTAATGCAACCGAAGTTTCCGGAACTTTTTCAAGATTCATCATAATAAAACGAGAAGCATTCCATACTTTATTGGCAAAATTTCGACTTGCCTCTACCCGTTCCCAATAGAAACGCATATCATTCCCCGGTGCATTGCCGGTAATCAGTGTCATACGCAGCGCGTCCGCACCATACTGGTCGATGACTTCCAGTGGATCGATCCCATTGCCCAGAGACTTGCTCATCTTGCGTCCTTCGGAATCACGAACCAGACCGTGCATCAGTACGGTATGAAATGGCAGCTTTCCGGTCTGTTCAAGTCCGGAAAACACCATGCGAATGACCCAAAAGAAGATGATATCATATCCGGTTACCAAAACGTCCGTCGGATAAAAATAATCCAGATCTTTCGTCTGATCCGGCCATCCAAGTGTGGAAAATGGCCACAAGGCAGAACTGAACCACGTATCCAAGGTATCTTCATCCTGCGTCAAATGAGTGCAGCCACATTTGGGGCATACTCCGGGCTGTTCCCCGGATACTACGATTTCTCCGCACTGATCACAGTAGTAAGCCGGAATACGATGTCCCCACCAGAGTTGGCGCGAGATACACCAGTCCCGAATATGATCCAGCCAATGAAGATATGTTTTTCCGAAATTCTCCGGTACAAATTTCAATTCTCCGCTCTTAATTGCCTCAACGGCAGGCTTGGCCATCTCCTCCATCTTCACAAACCACTGCTGCTTAATCATGGGTTCTACCGTGGTCTTACAACGGTCATGCGTTCCCACATTATGAGAATGAGGAACCACCTTCACCAGCAGGCCCAAGTTTTTAAGGTCTTCTATGATTACTTTTCTGGCTGCATAACGCTCCATTTGGTCATACTTACTACCGGGCAGGCTGATGGTCGCATCATCATGTAAGATATTGATTTCCGGCAGATTATGACGTTTTCCGACCTCAAAATCATTGGGGTCATGCGCCGGTGTGATCTTGACACAGCCGGTACCAAACTCTTTATCTACATAGGAATCTGCCACAATCGGAATTTCTCGATCCGTTAAGGGCAATTTTAACATTTTGCCAACTAGATCTTTGTAGCGCATGTCTTCCGGATTCACAGCTACTGCCGTATCTCCAAGCAGCGTTTCAGGTCTGGTTGTGGCAATCTCTACAAATTGACCCTCCTCCCCTACAATTGGATAATTAATATGCCAAAAGAAACCCTCCTGATCCTGATGCTCTACTTCTGCATCGGAAATAGAAGTCCGGCACACAGGGCACCAGTTGACAATCCGAGAGCCTTTATAGATATATCCTTTGTCATATAATTTAATAAATACTTCCTGAACAGCCTTAGAACATCCCGCATCCATCGTGAAGCGTTCCCGCTCCCAATCTGCGGAAGATCCTAATTTATGCAGCTGATTGATGATTTTTCCACCATATTCTTGTTTCCAATCCCAACATTTCTCCAAAAAAGCATCTCTGCCTAAATCTGCTTTATCAATTCCCTGTTTCTTCAAACTCTCCGTAACCTTGACCTCTGTGGCAATTGCCGCATGATCGGTTCCCGGCTGCCATAGTGCTTCATAGCCTTGCATTCTCTTGAAACGAATTAAAATATCCTGCATGGTGTTATCCAGTGCGTGCCCCATATGAAGCTGCCCCGTGATATTGGGCGGTGGCATCACAATCGTAAACGGCTTCTTATCCGGATTGGGCTCTGCATGAAAATAATGATGATCTAGCCATTTTTGATACTGTTTTCCTTCAATTTCCGAAGGATTATACGTTTTTTCCAATTCTTTCATTCTGTAATTCTCCTTTTTTGTTAGAGCGCGCATCCATAGCGGGGCAAAAGTATTTTTGTCAAGCCCATCTTGACAGATTCTAACCCATACTACGATATTCTTTTTTCCAATTCTGTATCATCCGTGTGGCACCTTCCATGCGTTTAATGGGATCTCTCTTGAATAATTCGTCCAAATCCAGAACCTCTGCGGACTTGGCAGCGCGTTCTTTTGTTTCTGCAAAGTCCGCATCCCACTCTGCTTTTAGCGCATCCGGAATCACCGTCTGATAACGTTCTTTTAAGAGCAGTTCCGGCTGCAGTAATGTTAAGTCGTACATCTTTTTCAAAATCTCCAGATTCTTGAGGAGGCTATAGGACTGCTCGTAAGCCGCAAAAGCCTTATCAAATTGAAAGACTCTGGCATAAGATGCACCTAAATTATTCCATACTCTTCCCAAAAAGCCAAGATCCAATTTACGTCCCTTTAACTCTTCCAGCAATCGTTCGTATTCAGAAATCGATTTCCCATACTGCCCATAATGAAAAAGATAATCTGCCCTCTTCTTGGTGTATTCCATTGCGGAAAGCTTGCGCAGGTTCAGAAGCTTTTGGCGATATTTTGTCAGCTCCATACTGCTGTAATAATCACACTCTTGTAAGATCAGCAGCAAAAGTTCGTCTTGGTTTTCATTGGTTTTCTGCCAACGCTCCAGTTTCAGAGCAACAAATCCCATATCTAATTCATTTCGGATAAATTCGATCAAATGTTCATCCACAAACCCATCCAACACCAGAAGGGGATGATGAAAAATCACATAACAAAGTTCCTGCGAAGAGTGGATATGAATTCTCAAATTCTCCATATAATAAGGATGCTGTACCTGCTCCTGCCTGCATAATATCAAACTCATAGCATTACCTCTTGCCTTACTAAGGCATCTGTAGCCGGAAACAGCTCGCCAAACCCCAAATCGCGCACCGTGACCGACATCGTATGCTCATCTAAAAATTCAATGTTCATTCGTATTTTCACCGTTTTCTCCATCCGCTCCGGAAAGCCATCCAGTGTCAGCCGAACAAGCTTCCGATTCTTGAGATCCGTCGGGGAAACCGTGAATTCAAGATAATTTTGATGATCCAAAATAAATTCTGTTGTACTTTTGGATTCATACCAACGATCTCCCACGGCTGCAAGCACAAGTTGACTCTCTTCCCCCTTGTGTATCACCTTGATGGATACCGCGGTATCCAGCCTGCCATCACAAATCATGATAAACGGATAGGAAGTCTTATCTCCGATACAATCCAAAGCTTTATAAACTGCACCTTTTGCAAAAACAGCCTCCTCTGCATACACTCTTCTGCGTGCACAGATCAGTTTCATAAATTCTCCCGCCCAGTCCTGAGAACGAAAGCCTTTTCCGGTCAGAAAAACCGACGACAACAATTTCTTCTCAAGCAGTCGTTCTCCGCAGGAGCACAGAAGCTTATCTGCCAGACGAACACCGGATGGTGTATTCAGAATATTCAAATCAAACCCTTCTTCCAGCTTCTCGGATTCCGCGAAGATCATGGTTTGACGCAGTCCTCGCTGTACTTTCATCTCGTAATAACATAAGTATTCCTCCGAAAGATCAAACAAGGCAACCTGATTGTTCCAAACTTCTTTTTTCTGACTCAAAACATAATAGATAAAGCTTTCTGCATGGCTTACTACACACACGGAGGTACGTGGTATCCCAACAGAATCCACACAATATAAAAGTGCCTCCATCAATTTTGCATCGATCTGCGGCAGCGTCACAACGATCTGCTCAATTTCCTGACCCGGATACCGATCCTTCGGAATCTCCAAAAGCTTCTGTA
>JAVXIV010000058.1:3586-9464 GCA_036785645.1 Hungatella sp. | reverse complement strand
AGCTTTGGAGAACTAGCTCAAGATACCGCCCAGAATTCCGCTGACGACACAAATACCCATGGTGGTAAAAAACTGAGCGGGGGTAGAAGCAAAACCCTTGTTGAGCAGAGTGGAGACGGCGAAAAGAATGATAGAATATAGCATTCCAAGCAGAAGTCCCCAGAAGAAGCGCCGCTCTTTGCATCCTCTACCCATGAGGAAGCCGCCCAGAAAGCAGGACAGCACATAGACGAGATTGACGCCTATCAGTACCTGACTTTCCTTTAGCCGAAGCTTGTAGAGCGCAAAGGAAATTACAATTAATAAGAGACCTGAGAGCAAGTAAGAAAAAAGCAGGGAACGCAAAGTTATTTTTATTTTGGAAGTTTCCATAAAACTCCTTTGTGATAACTTTCTTTGATGTAGTATATTATGAAAAACCCAAGGATATGTCCGGCATTTT
Source organism: Hungatella sp. (assembly GCA_036785645.1). Taxonomy (GTDB): domain Bacteria; phylum Bacillota; class Clostridia; order Lachnospirales; family Lachnospiraceae; genus Hungatella_A. The sequence goes on along the minus strand of JAVXIV010000058.1, from coordinate 9,022 downwards.
AAAAAACTTGCACATGCAGAAAACCTATGCTATAATCGGTAGGAAAACGGATCTATAGGATCGTCAATATGGAGGATTAATCAATGAAGAAAGTAAAAACATTAAATACAAACATTTTAAAGAACTCTATGAAAAAGGGCGGCTGCGGCGAATGTCAGACCTCTTGCCAGTCCGCTTGTAAGACTTCTTGTACGGTAGGTAATCAGAGCTGTGAAAATAGCAACCGATAATTCCGATAGGATAGGAAAGGCAGGCAGGTAAAGACCCCTACGGTCCTTGCGATTGTAGGGGTACTTATATTGTCTGCCTAACTGTGTGCCAAAAGAGAAGAGATAAGGAGAAATTCAGTGATCCATCAATATAAGAATCATGGTTATGACATCGTCATGGATATCAACAGCGGTTCGGTTCATGTCGTAGAAGATGTGGTATATGATGCCATTGCATTACTGGCAGAGCAATTACCCGAGATGGAAGTACCGTCTGTGATGCCCCCGGCCTTAGTTTTAGAGGTGGCCAGGCAGCTTGAGACTTCTTATGAGAAGTCTGATGTGACAGAAGCCTTGGAGGAGATTCAGGAACTGATTGACACGGAACAGCTCTTTACGAAGGATGTCTATCGGGATTACATCGTAGATTTTAAACAGAGAGAAACCGTAGTGAAAGCTTTGTGCTTACATATTGCCCACGACTGCAATCTGGCTTGCCGATATTGCTTTGCAGAAGAGGGGGAATATCACGGACGACGTGCCCTGATGAGTTTTGAAGTGGGAAAAAAGGCTTTGGATTTCTTGATTGCCAATTCGGGTAATCGCAGAAATTTGGAAGTGGATTTTTTTGGCGGAGAACCGCTGATGAATTGGGATGTAGTCAAACAATTGGTAGAATACGGGCGGGCACAGGAAGAAGCACATCACAAGAAATTCCGCTTTACCATGACCACCAATGGTGTTTTGCTCAATGATGAGATCATGGAGTTCTGCAATCGCGAGATGAGCAACGTGGTTTTGAGTCTGGACGGACGAAAGGAAATGAATGATGCCATGCGTCCTTTCCGCAATGGACAAGGAAGCTATGATCTGATTGTTCCCAAATTTCAGAAGTTTGCCAAAAGCAGGGAACCACTGAATTATTATGTCCGCGGAACTTTTACCAGAAACAATTTGGACTTTTCAAAGGATGTGCTGCATTTTGCAGATCTGGGCTTTGATCAGATATCGATCGAACCGGTTGTATCTCTTCCGGAAGAACCTTATGCAATCCGAGAAGAAGATATTCCTACGATTCTGGAAGAATATGATAAATTGGCAGTGGAGTATCTCAAACGTAAGAAAGAGGGAAGGGGATTCAATTTCTTCCATTTTATGATTGATCTGCAGCAAGGACCCTGTGTGGCCAAACGCCTGTCGGGCTGCGGATCCGGTACGGAATATCTAGCGGTTACTCCTTGGGGAGATCTCTATCCCTGTCATCAATTTGTGGGTGAGGAAGATTTCCTCATGGGCAATGTGGATACCGGTGTGACCAATACGAAGATTCGCGACGAGTTTAAACTCTGTAATGTATATGCCAAGGAAAAATGCAAGGATTGTTTTGCAAGATTTTACTGCAGCGGCGGCTGTGCGGCCAATGCTTTTAAATTCCAAGGCTCTATCACAGATTCTTATGATATTGGCTGTGAGATGCAAAAGAAGCGAATTGAATGTGCAATTATGATTAAGGCGGCATTAGCTGAATAAAAAGGAGAGTAAATCATGAAAAGTAATAAGGGGAAAGGTCTATTAGGTCTATTGGCAGTCCTGATAGCGGTCGGTGTTTTTGGCTTTTTCGGCTACAGCACGGCGAATGACGTGAAACTGGGACTGGATCTGGCCGGTGGTGTCAGCATCACTTATAAGGCAGTAAAACCGGATCCGACCGCAGAAGAGATGTCGGATACCATCTATAAGCTGCAGCAGAGAGTTCAAAATTACAGTACGGAAGCAGAGGTTTACCAAGAAGGCGGCGACCGGATCAACATCGACATTCCGGGTGTATCGGATGCCAATGCAGTACTGGAGGAACTTGGAAAACCGGGTTCTTTGATTTTTGCAGATGAGACCGGCAAGACGATTCTAAACGGTGATCAGGTTGCTTCTGCCAAGGCAGGAATCACAACGGACAATGCAGGTCAGAAGCAGTTTGTAGTGGGACTGACCTTCACTCCGGAAGGATCGACCGATTTTGCAACGGCTACAGCTGAGAATATCGGTAAGAGAATTGCGGTAGTCTATGACGGCAAGATCTATTCTAACCCAACGGTACAGCAGGCAATTACCGGCGGTCAGTGTGAGATTACGGGAATGGAATCTTATGAGGAAGCAGAGAAGCTGGCAGCTACCATTCGTATCGGTTCTCTGTCTTTGGAATTGGAAGAGCTGCGTTCCACCGTGGTAGGAGCAAAGCTGGGTCAGGAAGCCATTCAGACCAGTTTAAAAGCAGGTGCTATTGGGTTTGGTCTGGTTGTCATCTTTATGTTGGTGACCTACCTGATTCCGGGACTGGCAGCAGCGATTGCACTTTGCCTCTATGTAGGCTTGATCGTGATCCTGCTATCTGCGTTTGATGTTACGCTTACCTTGCCGGGTATTGCCGGTATCATCTTATCCATCGGTATGGCGGTGGATGCCAATGTCATCATCTTTACGCGTATTAAAGAAGAAATCGGTTTGGGCAAGACTGTAAAGTCTGCGATTAAAACTGGTTTTCATAAAGCCCTATCGGCAATTATTGATGGAAACATCACAACCCTGATCGCTGCGGCCGTCTTATTTTGGAGAGGTTCCGGTACGGTTAAGGGATTTGCTGCTACGCTTGCGATCGGTATTGTGCTTTCTATGTTTACGGCACTGGTTATCACCAAAGGGGCCTTGAATGCACTCTATGCCATTGGATTCCAGGATGCTAAATTCTATGGCACCAAGAAGGAAAGCAAAGCAATTGATTTCTTGGGCAAGAAGAACATCTGTTTTCTGATCTCCATTGCTGCAATTGTAATCGGTTGGGTCGCTATGGGTATGAATTCGGCTTCTACCGGCAATATTTTAAACTACAGTATGGAATTTAGGGGCGGTACTTCTACCAATGTTACCTTTAATGACGATTTAACTTTGGAAGAAATCTCTTCTACGGTGGTTCCGCTTGTGACCAAAGTAACCGGAGATGCAGAAGTTCAGACACAGAAGGTGGCCGGTACCAACGAAGTCATCATCAAGACCAAGACCCTGTCTGTGGAACAGAGAAAAGCTTTGGATGAAGCACTGGTTACCACCTTTGGGGTAGAAGAAGGAAAGATTACCGCAGACAGTATCTCGGGAGCAGTCAGCAGTGAGATGAAACATGATGCGTTGGTAGCGGTATTCATTGCAACGATTCTGATGCTGATCTATATCTGGTTCCGCTTCAAGGATATTAAGTTTGCAGCCAGCGCAGTCATTGCACTGATTCATGATGTTTTAGTGGTCATCACTTGCTATGCGGTAGCGAAATGGTCGGTAGGTTCGACGTTTATTGCTTGTATGCTGACCATTGTGGGCTACTCAATCAACGCAACGATCGTTATCTTCGACCGTATCCGTGAGAATCTGGCATTAAAGACGAGCAAACAGTCTCTGGCTGAGGTAGTCAATACCAGTATTACCCAGACCTTTACACGTAGTATCAATACCTCACTAACCACGTTTATCATGGTATTTGTACTCTATCTTTTGGGAGTTACCTCTATTCGTGAATTTGCACTGCCTCTGATGGTTGGTATCGTCTGCGGTACCTATTCTTCAGTATGCATTACCGGTGCTCTGTGGTATGTGATGACTACTTGGAAGAATAAAACAAAGGATGCTAAAAAAGTGCCGACCGCATCCAAAACATCAAAATCATCAAAATCATAAGGAAGTGTTATGGAATATAAAATAATTGCCAGAGATGGCCGGGCCAAACAGGCTGAGGTTTCAACCGTACACGGAACGATCAGGACTCCGGTATTTATGAATGTAGGAACCGTTGCTGCAATCAAGGGTGCTGTTTCTACCGATGATTTAAAAGAAATTAAAACGCAGGTAGAATTATCCAATACCTATCACCTGCATGTAAGAACCGGAGATGCACTGATTCGGAAGTTTGGCGGACTTCAAAAATTCATGAATTGGGATCGGCCGATTCTAACCGATAGCGGCGGGTTTCAGGTGTTTTCCCTAACCGGTTTACGCAAGATTCAAGAAGAGGGTGTCTATTTCAACTCTCATATTGATGGTAGAAAGATCTTCATGGGACCGGAAGAAAGTATGCAGATTCAATCCAATTTGGCATCTACGATTGCGATGGCATTTGATGAATGTCCACCGCATCCGGCAACCCGGGAATATATGCAGGCTTCGGTGGATCGCACGACTAGGTGGCTGAGCCGCTGTCAGACTGAGATGGCAAGACTGAATGCGCTGCCGGATACCTTGAATCGGAATCAACTTTTGTTTGGAATCAATCAAGGCGGAACCTATGCGGATATTCGGATTCAACATGCAAAAACCATTGCGGCTATGAATTTGGATGGTTATGCGTTGGGGGGATTGGCGGTAGGAGAGAGCCATGAGGAGATGTATCGGATTTTGGATGAGACGGTTCCTTATCTTCCGCAGGAGAAACCCACCTATCTGATGGGAGTCGGAACTCCGGCGAATATCCTAGAGGGGGTAGAACGAGGTGTGGATTTCTTCGATTGCGTATATCCTTCCCGAAATGGCCGTCATGGGCATGTCTATACCAATACCGGGAGACTCAATCTGTTTAATGCACAACATGAATTGGATCCCAGACCGATCGAAGAAGGCTGTCAGTGTCCAACCTGCCGTTCTTACAGCAGAGCTTATTTAAGACATCTGCTGAAAGCCAAAGAGATGCTGGGCATGAGATTATGTGTCTTGCATAATTTATATTTTTATAATACAATGATGGAAGAGATTCGCGACGCAATCCAAGAACACCGTTATGCAGAGTATAAAGCCCGCAAGTTAGAAGGCATGATGGGAGACAAAGACGAGAAGGATAATTAGAGTTTTTGCAGCGAGGCGGCAACTCTAAATAAGGAGGATTTTTATATGTTGACAGCAAGTAATCTAATGAGTGGACCCGGATTTTGGATTTTTTATGCACTTATGTTGGTGGGATTGATGTATTTTATGGCAATCAGACCACAGAACAAAGAGAAGAAGAGAATGGCAGCTTTGATGTCCAGTGTTGCAGTAGGAGACAGTATTCTGACCTCCAGCGGTTTTTACGGCATTGTCATTGATATGACAGATGATACGGTGATTGTAGAATTCGGCAACAATAAAAACTGCCGCATTCCGATGCAGAAGCATGCTATCGTTCAGGTAGAAAAACCGGAAGCATAAGTTGACA
>JAVXIV010000058.1:0-3486 GCA_036785645.1 Hungatella sp. | reverse complement strand
AAATATAGTTAGCAGTTTATTTGCCGAAATAAAGAGAAATATCAGAGAAAACAGATGGACTTTTTGCTATTTGTATATTAGAATGGAGAATGTAGTTTATCTAATTTAAAGGGGATTTTTATCAGATGAAAAATATCATATTCGATATGGGTAAAGTATTGATTAATTATGACACAGAACGAATCTGTAAACACTTTATGAGCGATGCGGCAGAGCGAAAAGAAGTAAGCACTGCGGTCTTTGTATCTCCGGAATGGCTGATGCTGGATATGGGAATACTGGATGAAGAGAGTGCCTTAGAACGGATGCAGAGCCGCCTGTCGACGGCGCATGCCAAGGAGATGGCAAAATTATGTTTTGATCATTGGCATGAATATTGCATGTGGACAAAAGAGGGGATGCCGGATGTGGTGCGGGATTTAAAAGAAAAAGGTTGTGGGATCTATCTGTGTTCCAATGCTTCTGTGAGGCTTTTGTCCTGCTACCGTGATGTGATTCCCGAGATTGTATGCTTTGATGGGGTTTTGTTTTCGGCAGAGGTGCAATGTATGAAGCCGCAAAAAGAAATGTATGAACATTTATTCCAAAGATTCGGACTGAATCCGGCGGACTGCTTTTTTATCGATGATTTACCGATGAATATCGAAGGAGCTCGTGCCTGTGGCATGGATGGATATTGTTTTGCAGATGGGGATGTAGAGCGGCTGCGAACCGTCTTGGGACTGTCCCAAATAGAAGTGCAGAGGGAGTAAAAATATGGCATTTATCAGTGCGTTTGATGTGCTGGGACCCAATATGATCGGGCCTTCCAGTTCCCATACCGCAGGAGCGGTGGCGATTGCTTTATTGGCACAAAAGATGATTGCCGGACCGATTACCAGGGCAGAATTTACGTTATACGGATCATTTGCAAAAACCTACCGGGGACATGGCACAGACCGTGCACTGTTGGGCGGCATCATGGGTTTCGAGACGGATGATGTGCGAATCCGCGATTCGTTTGTACTGGCGCAGGAACTGGGACTCTCCTATGATTTTCTCATCAATGAGACAGAAACCGAGGTTCATCCCAATACCGTAGATATCTGCCTTAGCAATGCAAAAGAAGACAGATTGACGGTGCGGGGAGAATCTCTGGGCGGAGGCAAAGTGCGGATTGTGAAGATCAATCAAGTGGACGTGGATTTCACCGGGGAATACAGTGCAGTCATCGTCATTCACGAAGATAAGCCGGGAGTCGTGGCTCATATCACGAAATGCTTAAGTGATTGTAATGTCAATATCGCATTCATGAAACTGTTCCGCGAAGAGAAAGGAGCGACTGCTTACAGCATTGTGGAATCAGATGAGAAGCTGCCGCTAGCAGTACTCGATCAAATTCGGGAAAATCCGCATGTCCGTGATACCATGCTGGTGCAAATATAGGGGGAAGTCATGGATTTTAAAAATGGAAAAGAACTTTTAAAAAGATGTGCAGAGGCTCGGCTTCCGATCTCTTCTGTGATGAAGCAGCGAGAAGTGGATTTGACGGAAGCTTCGGAAACTGAGATTGCTGCACGTATGGAAAAAGCTTTGCAAATTATGAAGGATTCTGCGCATCTCCCATTAAAAGAACCGGTAAAATCTATGGGTGGATTGATCGGAGGTGAGGCGGCGAAATTGGAGAGCAGCCGACAAAATCAAACTGCGATTGGGGGAGCTGTTTTAACAAAAGCCATCACTTATGCGATGGCGGTTTTGGAGGTTAACGCATCTATGGGACTGATTGTTGCAGCGCCGACAGCGGGTTCTTCGGGGATTCTGCCGGGACTGCTGCTTGCACTGCAGGAGGAATATGAGTTATCCGATGATCGTATCATCAACGGACTCTTTAGTGCTTCCGCGATTGGCTATCTGGCGATGAGAAATGCCACGGTATCCGGAGCGATGGGCGGTTGTCAGGCCGAGGTGGGAGTTGCTTCGGCGATGGCGGCAGCTGCTACTGTGGAGATCATGGGCGGAACTCCTGAGCAGTGTATGAATGCAGCTTCTACGGCACTCATGAATCTGTTGGGGTTGGTTTGCGATCCGATTGCCGGATTGGTGGAAAGTCCCTGCCAGAGCCGCAACGCGGTCGGAGTCGCCAATGCGCTGGCTTCGGCAGAGATTGCACTGGCCGGAATCGTGCAGATCCTTCCATTGGATGAGATGCTCGAGGCGATGATGAGTGTGGGACGGAGACTTCCCAGGGAACTGCGGGAAACCGCCCTTGGGGGTTGCGCAGCCACACCTACCGGATGTGGTTTTGCTTGCGCATCCCAGAGAGGTACACATGAAAAATAAAAAGGCAGGTAAGACATCATGAATGACAGAAAGACGTTCCTCGCAGATAATAAAGCCTATATAACTGAGACTTTCCAGATGGCTTGGCCTGCGGTTTTGGAGTCTTTTTTTGTTGCCTTGGCCGGCATGATTGATTCTTTGATGGTCAGTTCCATCGGCGCCTATGCGGTAGCCGCCGTAGGGTTGACGACGCAGCCCAAGTTCATTGGTTTGGCGATGTTTATTGCAACCAATGTAGCTGTCTCCGCAATTGTAGCCAGACGAAAGGGGCAGCAGGATCGCTATGGAGCCAATCAGACTATGATGACGGCTCTGCTCTTTGTCATAGTGGCGGGGGTACTGGTCAGCGGTTTGTGTGTCTACTATGCAGATCCCATTATCCGCTTATGCGGGTCGGGAGCGGATACGCATGAGAGTGCAGTCCTCTATTTCCGTATCATTATGGGCGGTATGATCTTCAATATTATCACCTTGGTGATCAATGCGGCGCAGCGGGGAGCCGGCAGAACTAAGATTGCAATGCGAACCAATATCACGGCCAATGTGTTAAACATGATTGGTAATTATCTGCTGATTGGCGGCAATTTTGGATTTCCTGCTTGGGGAATCAAGGGAGCGGCTCTGGCGACGGTATTTGGTACGGTGGTAGCCTGTGGGATGAGTGTTGCTTCTTTATTTCCAAAGGACAGCTTTGTCAGTGTTCCTTATATCATAAAGAAGAAGATCCGACTGACGCTAGATCCTTTAAAAAGCATTTTTCGAATCAGCTCGAATATCTTTTTAGAGCAGATTTTGATTCGAATCGGATTCATGTCGGTGGCAGTCATGGCGGCGAAGCTTGGAACGGCAGCCTTTGCGGCACATCAGGTCGGAATGAATGTCATGAGCCTCTCCTTTTCCTTGGGAGATGGGATGCAGGTGGCGGCTGTAGCGCTCATTGGACGCAGTCTGGGGGAAGAAAAACCGGAGATGGCAAAGCTGTATGGGCACATTTGTCAGAAGATCGGTATGGCTCTTTCTCTGGTCATGGCGCTGATTTACCTGCTTGGTGGACGCAGCTTGTATCATTTGTATTTTCAGGAACCGGAGATCATAGATATGGGAGAAGATATCATGCGCGTGATTGTGATTATCGTCATGCTGCAGGTCTCTCAAGTGATCTAT
>JAVXIV010000057.1:2621-9510 GCA_036785645.1 Hungatella sp. | reverse complement strand
TGGGTGCAATTGCTTCGGTAGACACGATTGCTTCTGTGGGTGCAATTGCTTCGGTAGACACGATTGCTTCTGTAGGCACAATTGCTTCTGTGGGTGCGATTTTTTCTGTAGGTACTGCGTATTCCTCACGCGGTTCGATATCTTCCTCTGAACATTCCTCGCCCAGTGCAGATTCTTCCTCCGGCGGCTCCGGATCCTGATAATCTTCAATCGAGATCTTGCTCATTTCTTCTGCCAATTCCTCTTCGGTCTCTGTTCGGTGCATGTTCGCAACTAATTCTTCATCAATGGTTTGCAGAGGCATTTCCTCTTCATACTCTTCGATCTCCGAGTCTTCGTCACTCCCACCAAATTCCTGCTCTACCGCACGGAGTTTTGCCTCATATTTATCTCGATTCTCCACCAAATCCATCTGATAATTGGTGAGCGGTGCGTACTGAACCTTAAGTTCCATAGCTTTATCCACATATTTACCCAGTCCAAACATCAGCATGATCTTATCACAGATCTGAACGCACTCCTCTTCTCTACCGGATTTTTGATAAAGTTCTGCCAATGCGTACAACCATTTTTCTTCTAGTTCCGTAGATGTGTATTGTTCCAACGTATGAGTCAGTTGATCGATCGGTGCTTGTTTTTCTTTGAGAATCAGATAGCGAAGCAAATATTGTCTGGGATCTTCGGGAGCCAGGTCACAAAATTCGCGATAATAATCCTCCGCCTCGCTGATATTTCCCTCTTTTAGCGCCAATTCTCCCAGCTTATATAGTAAACGCTTCCCAATCGGTGCACGTTCAAATGCAAGAAGCAATATGTCTTTTGCTTCTCCATATTCTTCGTTTTTCTCATAAACCTGAGCAATCATAGAAAGTAGGTTCGCATTACGCACCCGTTTCCAGTCTATCGTATCAGCAATCCTCATAGCGGTTTCAAAGTCGCTCTTACTTGCCATTTTTTTGATTTGTTCAACCTTTATGTTAAACTCATACTTATCCATCGTCTATATCTCCCAATACCGTTTATCAACAGTTACAATTCCACTCTGCCTTCCAAAGCACGAAGTAAAGTCACCTCATCAATGTATTCCAGATCTCCGCCCACCGGAACCCCGCTGGCGATACGGCTGACCTTGATACCGGTCGGCTTGATCAGCTTACTGATATACATCGCTGTTGTCTCACCTTCCAAGCTGGAATTTGTTGCTATAATCACTTCTGTAACATCTCCCTCAAGTCTCTTCATCAGTTCTCGCAAACGGATATCATTGGGACCGATCCCAAGCATGGGAGAAATCGCTCCATGCAATACGTGGTAGACCCCTTCGTATTTACCGGTCTTTTCATAAGCAGCAAGATCTCTGGTATTCTCTACCACCATAATCATCTGATGGTCTCTTCTTTCGCTGCTGCAAATGGGACATAACTCTTTATCCGTCAAAGTAAAACATTCTTTACAATAACGGACATTGGTCTTTGCCTCTATCATGGCTCCCGATAACCGTTCTACCTGCTCCGACGGCATGTTAATGATATGAAATGCCAGACGCTGTGCCGATTTGGTTCCGATTCCCGGAAGCTTCGATAATTCCTCTATCAACTTTGTGATCTGACTGCTATAGTAATCCATAATTAGAAGGGAAAGCCTCCGCCCAGACCACCCAGACCGCCTGTCAGTTTTGACATCGCACTTCCGGACGCTTCTTCCATCTGGCGAAATGCTTCATTGGCTGCTGCCGCAATCAAATCCTCTAGCATCTCAATATCGTCCGGATCCACAACCTCCGGAGATAATTTTACCGAAGTAACTTCTTTTTTGCCGGATACGGTAACAGTGACCGCTCCGCCGCCTGCAGATGCCGTATACTCTTTCAATTCCAGATCCTTGGTGGTCTCTTCCATCTGTTTTTGCATCTTCTGCGCCTGTTTCATCAAATTGTTCATATTACCGGGCATTCCACCCGAAAAACCGCCTCGTTTTGCCATCGTATCATCCTCCTGAATTTAATCTTCTATTGTGATATCCATGTGGATATGATTCTTCAAATCTTCATCGCTTATATAAATAGTATCCAAACGTTCTCCATGATCCTTTAACCTGGCTTTCAGATAAATCGCCTTGTTATAGGTCGCCTCAATATATCGCTCAATCTCCCCCAACCGCGTCGGCTGCCGCCCAATCTCATAGTTATCCAGATTGGAAAATACGACGCACAAGCAGCTGTCTCCGCTGGGTTCCACGATGGTATCTCGAAATCCCGAACGAATCACACCGCCGAGTTCCCGGATGATCTTGCCCCATTCATTGCGAATTAATTGCAGGTCTTCGATCTGTGCCTTGGGAAGCAGCACCTGTTCCGGAGGTGTCTGGGTAAGCGTTTCCGCAGCTGCACCCATCGGCATCTCTGCAGAAATCTGCCGGAAAGCCGCCGAATTGACCGGAATACCCTCTTCTAGTTGTTCTTCTATTTTATTCAGTCGTTCCACAATGGAGTCCAGATTGTGTTCCATCGCCGGTTTGGTCAGTTTGATCAATGCCAGTTCTACCAACACGCGCTTCTGGCTGGCATAACGCAGTTGATTGGAGAGCTCTGAAAATACCCGTATATAGCGTACCAAGGTGTCTGCATTCGTACAAGCTGCATCTTCTTCCAATAGTTTCTGATGATCCAATGACATATCCAGAATATCTTCTGCATGGTCTGCAGTTGTAATCATGAGTAAATTTCTCATATACCAAATGAAATCTGTAACAAACTGCCCCAATTCTCTGCCCTGAATCACCAATTCTTCTAGCTTATAAATGCATTCTGTTGTTTTTCCGGCTATTACCATGCGAAATAACTGGCTAAAAACCGAGGTGTCGACCGCTCCCAAAACCTCTAGTACATGATCATAAGTCAACCGCTCTCCATAGTGAAACGCTACACATTGATCCAAAAGACTCAATGCATCTCGCATGGAACCATCGGCTGCCTTGGCAAGATACATGAATGCCTGATCCTCCACCTCGATCTGCTCCGCAAGGGAGAGTTCCCGCAGTCGGTCTGTCAAAGTCGTCAGTGGAATTCGCTTAAAATCATACCGTTGACACCGAGAGAGCACGGTAATCGGAATCTTGTGAACCTCCGTGGTCGCCAAGATAAAAATCACATAAGAAGGCGGCTCTTCCAAGGTCTTTAGAAGGGCATTGAACGCTCCCGTAGAAAGCATATGAACCTCATCAATGATATAAACCCGGTAGGTTCCTTCCGTAGGCGGATATTGAACTTGATCCCGGATATCCCGGATATTCTCTACACCATTATTGGAAGCCGCATCGATCTCCACCACATTGAGAGAAGCTCCGGAAGCAATATTACGGCACGTTTGACATTCATTACAAGGACTTGCGTCTACCGGATGTTCACAGTTGACTGCTTTTGCAAAAATCTTTGCCACGCTGGTTTTTCCGGTTCCCCTCGTTCCACAGAAGAGATACGCATGACCAATACGCTGTGACGTTATTTGATTCTTTAATGTCTGTACGATATGATCCTGACCTTTTACATCATCAAATCCGGTCGGACGCCATTTTCTGTATAGTGCAGTATAGGACATGGATCAGACTCCTTCTTCCTTATTACTCATCGCCAAAGCTGATACCCAGCATCTTGGCTGCACGAATCATCGAATAGCCGGGGTCTACCGTCTTTAGTTTCCCCGCGACCTCCGACAAAGGTACTTTGCCAATGTCATCGTTGTCTACCGATACCATATAACCATATTCCTTCTTCCGGATTAGTTCCGCTGCCGCCGCTCCCAAGCGAGTGGACAAGACCCGGTCATACGGACAGGGTGCCCCGCCTCGCTGCATATGACCCGGAACGGTCACCCGGACTTCCTGTCCGGTCATCTCTTCAATCTTCGCGCCCAATTCATAGGCCACCGATGGATAGACGAGTCCGGATTTCTTCTTTTCTTTATATTCTTTCTTACTCAAACTCGCATCTTCTTTGGAAATGGCGCCTTCCGCAACGGCCAGAATGGAAAATCTTTTGCCCTGTCTGGTTCTGGTACGGATGGCTTCTACTACAATATTAATATCATAAGGAACTTCCGGCAGTAAGATGATGTCTGCACCTCCTGCAATACCGGCATGCAACGTCAGCCATCCCACCTTATGACCCATTACCTCTACGATAAATACACGTCCATGGGAAGCTGCGGTAGTATGAATACAATCGATCGCATTCGTTGCTACGTTCACCGCACTCTGAAAACCAAAGGTCATATCGGTTCCCCAGAGATCTTTGTCTATCGTCTTTGGAAGTGATACGATATGGAGTCCTTCTTCCCGCAAGAGATTGGCTGTCTTCTGGCTTCCATTGCCGCCCAGTACCACCAAGCATTCTAATTTGAGTTTTTCATAGGTATGCTTCATCGCCTCTACTTTATTGAAGCCATCATCTCCGAGGACTTTCATGAGTTTAAACGGTTGTCTGGATGTTCCCAGAATCGTTCCGCCTTCTGTCAAGATACCCGAAAAATCCGAAGGCTGCATCACACGATAATCTGCATAGATCAAACCTCGATATCCATCTTTAAAGCCAACGATCTCTACATCATCAAATATCTTATACAGAGATTTTGCTACACCGCGCATAGTTGCGTTCAAGCTCTGGCAATCTCCCCCACTTGTTAACATTCCAATTCTCATATGATTGATGTCCTTTCCACCGGCGGTCATACTTCACCCATTTTGTAATTATAATACAAAGAATCGGCAGGGGCAAGAGAAATGTCTTTAAAAAAAAGAATCCAAAAATGTGGGGTCACATCTCCAAATTCTTTTGATATTCTGAATTCTTTTAAAACCGCGCGCTTTGCTTTGAATATCTACCACAAACGTTACCTAAGCAGTTAACTCAGTTCAGGTAGCCTCGCGGCACACAAAAGGTTCCACTTAGTGCTGCTACATTCCTGTCCTGACACGGTTCGTAGATTTCTGTTGCGCAAGACCCAAACGTCATCGCCACTTACAAAGGGCAGCTCTGCAATAGAGTACCCGCGGCAAAGCATCACCCCTGCTAGAGCGGATTGCAGGTACAGGGCACCGCTATCTCCCCGGCTGCGCGGTTTTTTTAGTATACCTTGCGCTACCTGCTTTGTCAAGACAGCTGTGCGGTTTTTAAGAAATTTTTCATAAGATTCAGCTGTACTCACGATTCCGGCTTGCGCAGCTCCTTCGTATTCTTCTCAACCAATCTTCGCTCCACCATAATCTGATGTCCGCAGCCTCTGCATTTCAAGCGAAAGTCTGCACCCACCCGTAGAATCTCCCACTCCTTGCTGCCACAGGGATGCTGTTTTTTTAATGTTACGATGTCTCCGACTTCATAAACCATATGATCACCTAATGATTCCCCAATATAGATTCAATCGCTTGCAATTCCTCTGCTGTAAAAGCAGAACCCTGCAAAGCGGCTATATTACTGTCCAATTGCTGCGGACTGCTTGCACCTATTAAAACCGAGGTTACCTCCGGTCTTCTCAAAATCCAGGTCAGTGCCATCTGAGCCAGAGACTGCCTGCGATTCGATGCAATCTGATTCAATGCCTGTATCTGTCCGCGTTTTTCTTCCGTCAAATAGCGTCCGCTGAGGGTGCTTCCCTCTCTGGCTGCTCTGGAATCTGCCGGAATACCCCGCAGATAGCGGTCTGTCAATGCCCCCTGTGCCAAAGGACTATACGCGATACAGCCCACCCCTTCGGTCTCCAGGGTCTCTAGCAATCCATCTTCTACCCAACGCTCAAACATGTTGTATCGCGGTTGGTGAATCAAACATGGTGTCCCATTGGCACGTAAAATAGCAATGGCTTTTTTTGCCTCATCCTTCTGATAATTGGAGATTCCCACATAGAGTGCCTTGCCTTGCTTCACCATATCACTAAGTGCTCCCATAGTCTCTTCTAACGGAGTCTCCGGATCCGGTCTGTGATGATAAAAGATATCTACGTAATCCAATCCCAAACGATTTAAGCTTTGATCCAAACTAGCCATCAGATACTTTCTGGATCCCCAGTCTCCGTAGGGTCCCGGCCACATATCATAACCGGCTTTCGTAGAGATGATCAATTCATCCCGATATGCAGTCAGATCTTCCCGAAAGATCTCCCCGAAATTCTCCTCGGCCTTACCCAGTGCCGGGCGCCCATAGTTATTGGCCAAATCGAAATGGGTAATGCCACTGTCAAATGCTCGGAAGATGATCCGTTTTTGTTCCTCAAGCGTCTTCTCTAATCCAAAATTCTGCCAGAGACCCAACGATATCTTGGGAAGCTTTAAACCACTCCGTCCGCACCTCTGATACTCCATCTTCTCATAACGTGATTCTGCTGCATGATACATAACGAATTCCCTCCTCATTCACATTGTCTGATTATATTGATGCCAATATCTCCCCGATCTTATCACTGCCTCCATCCATGAAGATTTCTTTTTTTAGTATAACAATATTTATTGCAGAACGCAAGTTACTTCCTATTACTTACCAGATTCGAGCGCAAAGTATCTTGCCATGAATTCTAAGATCCTATATACTGGGCATAGGATATCTTTTTATAGATTGGAGTATAAAAATCATGATAAAAATAGAAACAAATGAGTCCGCTGCAATTGCATTAACCAAGCAACTGGTTCGGATCGACAGCTCGGATCCGGGTGCTTATGAAACCGAGATCGGAGCTGCAATATCGGCCTGGTTTGCCGCTCGTGGCATCGCTACTGTCAAGGATTTGGTGCTGCCCGGGCGCTACAATCTCCTGGCTCGCATAGAAGGTGAAGCTGAGGATCCGGGGCTGGTCTATCTCTGCCATATGGATACCGTTACACTGGGAGATGGATGGACTGA
>JAVXIV010000057.1:871-2596 GCA_036785645.1 Hungatella sp. | reverse complement strand
CGCAGTGGAACGAGATGGGCGGATTTATGGACGCGGTGCCTGTGATATGAAATCCGGACTGGCCTGTGCGATGTCTGCATTTGCGGCAATTGCGGCCTGTGGAGGCAAACCCAAGCACTCCTTCTCTTTCATTGCCACGGTAGACGAAGAGGATTTTATGCGCGGTGTCGAAAGGGTCATTCAGAGTGGCTGGGTCACAAAGAATAGCTGGGTACTGGATACCGAACCCACCCATGGGCAGATTCAAGTAGCCCACAAAGGCCGCACTTGGTTTGAACTGACCGTGAACGGCTGTACTGCTCATGCCAGCACCCCATGGAAAGGGGCGGATGCCATCGCGGCCATCTCTGCCATGATTGTGAAGATTCGCGAATTAATTGACAGCTGCCCAAAACATGAAGATCTGGGCTTTTCCACCGTCACCTTTGGACAGATTGAAGGGGGCTATCGACCTTATGTCGTTCCGGATCACTGCACCGTCTGGATTGATATGCGTCTGGTTCCGCCTACTGACACCGCCTGCGCTTCTCGCATCGTAGAAGAAGCCATTCGCTATGGGGAAACGTTTGTTCCGGGAGCACACGGCTCCTATCGGATCACCGGAGACCGCCCCTACGTAGAGAAACACGACGATTCCTATCTGTTAAAACAACTCTCACAAGTATGCAAAAAAACAACTGCAGCCGAAGCTGCAGTCACTTATTTTCCGGGTTATACGGATAGTGCTGTGGTCGCCGGTACACTGGGCAACCGCAATTGTATGTCCTACGGACCCGGAGATTTGGAATTGGCACATAAACCCGACGAATTCGTCCCTTGCAGTGATATCCTGCGCTGCGAACAGGTACTGACCGCGCTGGCCAAGCAAATTCTATTCTCCTAGATTTTGATTTTGGTCATACGACCTCATCTAAGAACACACCCCGAAGCGTATGCACTTTCGCCGTCCAGTCCTCACGATCCGGAACCGAATAACCAAAAAGCCATGAGGTCAACTGGCTGATTGTGACGGATAAGCCGCCTTCTTTTTCCAGAGATGCCGGACTGTCCGTCAACTTTTTAAGAGACGACCCATCTCGTCTTAAGCACCACTGATAAGTGCCTCGATTCTCTTTGCAGAACTGATCCTCCACCGATAAGCTCACCGTCAGAGACTCTTCCTTACAAGAATCCTTAAGACCAATCATTTTGATGAAATTCTCCAAATGAAGGATGCGTGCCATAATTGCGGGAGTCGCTTCCTCTGCTTCTTCACAATACAGATCGTCACACAGAAGCATCCGCTGCTCTCGCTTGTCCAATCCCCATATACTCTCCACACCGACCAGACGCTCATCATTATACAAAAGAGAGGTCTCCCCCTGTTCACTGGCCAGCTCTTTCATCAGCCTTTGATAATAGATGCGGCTGCGAAATGCATAAACTTCATATCTGCGCTGCAGCCATACGTTGGTCCAATCCGATAGCTCCTGAAGGAGATATTGCTCCGTCTCATCAGCGGCATGGTAGCGATGTTTTCGAATTGGCATCCGGTCTTTAAGCTTCCAATGTGGTTGGTCAAAAATATACGTAAAATCAAACGGCTGATAGATCTTTGCATCGGCGGGCATCAGGAATGCAAACCCCATCCCCTGCTGATATAAATCCTCCATCGCCTGAGTCAGAATGGCTCTCATATGTCCTTCATGACGCTTCTCTTTCGTTGTTGCCACCCCGACGATGTAG
>JAVXIV010000057.1:0-861 GCA_036785645.1 Hungatella sp. | reverse complement strand
AATTTGTTTCTGGATTGCAATCTGGTAGGGATTCAAATGAAGCATCGAAATGATCTTGCCATCTTCTTCCATTACCAGAATCTGGTTATCCCGAATCTTCTCTGTATAGTAGTAATCATCAAAGCTTTCCGAATCTTCCGGAAATGCCTCTCTCCATAATGCTCTGCTTTTTGTTTTCTCGTCCTCTGCTAGATATCTGATCATCTTTGTCCTCTGCGTGTTGTTTTATTTGAAATTTTTCTGTCGAATAATATACTTTTTGGCAAATCTAATCGGATTGTATGACATCTTGGCTTTTCGAAGTCCCTCCAGTCCCATATCGTCTTCCCGATTGACCAATAGCACATCCGGAAATTCATGAACCAGAAACTGTTGATTGATAAACTGATAGAGACCGCGTACCTCCGGATTGGCTTTCTCGATATGAATGACCGCCATATTCTCCAGAAAATTGTAGCTTCCGATTGTAAAAGCTTCCAACTTTCCATCGATGTAAATTCCGCCCATTCGCACCTTGAGAGAACAGCAATTTTTGAGAATCTCATGAATTCCCTCGACTTCATAATCCAGATGTTCATCGACATCTTCCCCTTTATTCTCCCGCCATTCTACTAGAAAATTCCAAACATCATAGCGATCATCACAGCCTAACTTGCGATATTCATACCTGCCCTCATATTCTTTCAGAAATGCATTCAAATGATTCTTTTTCTTATGAAGTTTCTTGCCCGAAAGCGTCCGCATCGCCTCTCCGTCATAGAGATAATCTTTTAAATCCACCTGCTCGGTTATCTCGAATTTCTCGGGATCGAGATTTAAAGCCAGCACCGCTTCTTCATCTGCCAGGTAGATCTTAAACGG
>JAVXIV010000056.1:0-9660 GCA_036785645.1 Hungatella sp. | reverse complement strand
GAATCGATACGGCATCCACAATCTGCGGAACCAGTGACATCGTCGTCTGTTCGCCTATATGCCCACCTGCCTCGGTTCCTTCTGCCACTACGGCATCTGCCCCATATTTTTCCATACGCTTCGCCAATGCCACAGAAGCCACCACAGGTATCACTTTCATACCGGCTGCCTTCCATAAATCCATATATTTCTCCGGATTTCCGGCACCGGTTGTTACGACTCGAATGCCTTCCTCGACCACCACCTTGGCTATTTCATCGGCATGAGGACTTAGGAGCATCACATTGACACCAAATGGCTTCTTCGTTAATGCCTTGACCTTGCGGATTTCATCTCTGACCACTTCGGCCGGCGCATTGGCTCCGCCAATCAGTCCGAAACCTCCCGCCTCGGAGACAGCGGCCGCCAGATGATGCTCCGCAACCCATGCCATGCCTCCTTGGATAATCGGATATTTTATTCCCAAAAGTTCGGTTATTCTCGTCTTCATTATGCTTCTACGCCTTTTTCTTTTAAGTAATTGATCACCTGACCTACGGTAGTCAATTTTTCTAGATCGTCTGCCGGTATCTCTACGGAATATTCATCCTCAAATGCCATGACCAGTTCAAACAAATCCAAGGAATCCGCCCCTAAATCATCTTTAAAATTAGATCCTTCCGTAATCGTTTCTACCCCTACATTCAATTGTTCCGCAATAATTTCCTTCATCTTCTCTAACATGGTTTTAATCTCCTCTTTATTTTTTTATTTTGATTATCAAACTAATTAGGGGTTTTATTACCACTCCAGTAGAGTGGCTCCCCAAGTAAGTCCTGCGCCGAACCCGGCCAATATCAGTTTATCTCCCCGCTGCAATTTGCCTCCACGGTTCATCTCGTCCAGAAGAATTGGTATCGATGCACCGGACGTATTGCCATATCGCTCAATATTCATCGGCATACGCTCCATCGAAACCCCCAAGCGTTTCCCAATCGATTCGAAAATCCGGTAGTTCGCCTGGTGCATCACAAAATATCGAATCTCGTCCGTATCCGTATGGCTTTCTTCCAAAAGCTGTCGAATACATTGTGGTACCGTCTTCACTGCAAACTTAAAGACCTCCTGCCCATCCATCGTCATATAACCAAGCTGCGGTTTCTTGCCGGTTATAAAATTCTCGGATGTTCTGGCTCCGCACATCAACACAGATCCTCGGCTGCCATCTGACCCCATCACCATATGAATCACACCGGTCTCTTCTGCCTTCACAACTGCAGCACCTGCCCCATCTCCAAACAGCACACAGGTTCCCCGATCCGTCCAATCCACCAATTTACTTAACATATCTGCTCCGATGATCAGTCCTGTTTTGTAAATCCCTGATTTTAAATAGCTGTGCATCGTATTGAATGCAAAGACAAAACCGGAACAGGCTGCGCTGATATCAAATGCCACTGCATGGATGGCCCCGATTGCCGCTTGTACCTCACAGGCTCCGCTCGGAAAGCAATGGTCCGGCGAAGAAGTTGCCAAAATGATAATATCCAGCTCCCCCGCTGTCATTCCCGCATCTTCCAGTGCTCTCTGCGCCGCTCTGGCTGCCATCTCGGAAGTTCCCATCGCCGCTGCAATTCTGCGCTCCTTGATCCCGGTTCTAGACTGAATCCATTCGTCACTGGTTTCCACAACGCGCGCCAGATCATCATTGGTCACCACCGCTTCCGGTACATAAGAACCGGTTCCTATAATCTTAGTTGTCATGTTTTTTCCCATCAGAGTATTCACTCAATTGTACTTCTTTTTAAATGCTTTGATTATCAAACTAATATTAGCGGAAAGGAAGATTTTTGTCAAGAACTATTTTCTTCTTTCTCTGCATTCATCTTTTTCACTAAAAAAGCACTTCAAATTCACAGTTCAATATGGTTTGATAGATCTCCTCTTCGGATTTGCATTGTTCCAAATCGTGAATCAATGGTGTTGTCTTCACCATCCGCATCAAGGTCACGACCGCAGGAATCTGTTCCTTTCCATCCTTACTCGCCAAACAGAAGATCACCCTGACCTTCTTGTCTCCAAAATATACCGGCTGCCTATTGACAATTAAACTCAAACTGGTCTTAATAATCCCCTCGCTGCCCTTGCCATGCAAAAGTGCAAAAGAATCATCGGATACCGCATAAAATCCCTGTTCCTCTATAAAATCAATCATGTCTTCTATATAAAAATTCTCTATAAATCCACGTCTCGACAATAGCTTCCCGCTTTGCTCCGCCGCCTGTTTCCAAGTGAATTTCTGATCCGTCAGCAAAATACAGTCAAACTTTAAAAAGCTGCTAAAACTCTTCGGACTGTGCACTGCTTTTACAGTCTGATATCCCAATTCCCGCTCAATCACATCCATGACCCGTGCCCTTGTCTCCGAGTCTAAGAAAGTAAGCCGCTCCTCAATGGCATAATAGCTAGAGAGAATCGTCTTTCGCGGAATCAAAAGATGTTCAATTGCGATCCGATCCTCTGCCCGCAAAATAGGATTTACCACAATACAGGGTCTTGGCAGACTATAATTGACCGGAGTCGTTGAAAATACATAATCGATTCCCTCCCAATCCGGATAAGCGGAAATCCGGTAAAGCGGAATCGTATCCATAATATGAATTTGATATTCACTAAGCAAGGATTCTTTTAGCATGGTAGTCGTTCCGTAGCCATGACCGCAAACAAGCAGCACCCGCTTATATGGTGTATTCTTCATGCGGCGGATACTGGCCATAAAACAAACGGTCAGGTAAACGATCTCACCCTCATTGGATATTTCCTTTAAGGTATCCAAATTTTTACAAACTTGATCCATCAAACCATGTAGTTTTAATTCTTCCGGTCCCAACAAGGAATTTAAATTTTCTTTGATTTCAATGTGATCTCGGATTCTCTGAATCAGCGGAATCATATGGTTAAGCAGCCCCTCTACCAAGAGCTTATCCTTATCAAAAGGAAAACCCATCTGCTGTGACATCGCCGTAATCAGCGAAAATGTCACCGTCTCTGCATGCACCGGATCCACCGTCTCATTCAGCCCCGCAAATTTATTCGTAAAATCAAACAATTTTGCCATGAGGCATACATGATTTTCAGAAATTGGACGCTTTATAATCTGCTCTAACTGCTTGGAAAATTCTCCGAATTTCTCTCGATCAAATTCCGGTACCAGACTTAAATCCAGCGGATATTCCTTCTCATGAATGATAAACCAAATCAGCACCATAATATTGGACATATACCAAGCATATGACGTATTGGTCAAGGTACACTGCAGCGATTCCAGCAGTTTATCCACACACAATACCACATTGGGGATGGATATCCCCTCAAAAGCCATATGGATGATGTGGATACAATAAAATTCGTAGGAATTATAGTTGGTAAACGGATTCATCAAATAGTTGATATACTTCCTAAACTCTTGATTAAGCAAGATGATTCTCTTGTTTCTCGATCCCTCCAAATAGAAATGATCCGTATATCCGATGCTCAACCCCTCTTGTTTAAGCATCTCATCTAAAGCTGCCATATCATTCTTAATCGTAGAGCGAGAAACCTTAAACTGCTCACTCAAACGATTGATTTTAAGCTCCTGATTACGAAGCAGCAAAATCAGGAGCAAAACTGACATTCGCTCCTTGCAACTATAGATTACTTCGGAATCTTCCTCCAAACCTTTCAGATTCAGCCCCTTGGGATAACAGAGTACCCCCTTGGAATGTTTTTCAATTTCCGGCAACTTTTCTAATGATAAAATATCATTAATACGGTCGACATCATATCTCACACTGCGCTCTGATACCTTTAGATTTACGGCCATTTCCCGGTAACTGGATTCCGGATGCTGCTTTAAATAACGGATGATGCTAAGCATTCTTCCATTAAACATATTCATTCTCCCAAAAGAAAGAGAAGATATCCACCCATCTCCTCTTTCCATCTATGCTGCCGTTATATAATAATCCTACTTTTTCGCTCTACTGAAATGTATCCTGAATCTTCTTCATCACTGCATCAGCTTTCTTAATCAAATCGGAAACACCCATCTTTAAAACCTTTTTCCCTTTAAAACGATCGGTACCTTCCAAGGCTACATCGTTCACCAGAATGACACAAGCTGCTTCATCGATATCCTTCTGTTTCAACTGATTCTCAACACCCGCTCCGCCCTGTGTCTCAATAATTACGTCAATTCCAAGTTTCTGACCTGCTAATTGCAATGCTTCTGCTGCCATATAGGTGTGTGCCACACCGGAAGGGCAGGATGTAATTCCAACTACTTTCATCTTCATACCTCCTAGGATTCTTATAATTCGTCAAATGTAATTTCGTCCATACTGCTATCATCGACTACTGCCTTTATCGGCGCATCGTCCATGTTGTTCTTCTTTAATAAGTTTACCATAATTGCCGTCACAAATCCACCGGCTAATACAGAAATAAGATACCACACTCTGCCTTCCACAACCGGAAGTACAATCAAGCCACCCCAAGGTGCATGGTTTAAAACACCGGTTAAAAACGGAATGATATTACCCACAATTGCACCTACAATCAGAGACGGAATGACACGTAGCGGATCATTGGCCGCAAATGGAATTGCACCTTCGGTAATGCCGACGCATCCCATCAAAATTGCTGCTTTTCCGGCTTCTTTTTCTTCTGCATTGTATTTCTTTGGAGCTAATAATGTTGCAATTCCCATGCCGATTGGCGGAGTACAGATGGCTACACCCACACCACCCATCAGGTAAGGAAGGGTATCTACTTGAGTCTGTGCAAATAAGGTTGCTACTTTGTTGATTGGACCACCCATATCAAAGGCTGTCATCGCACCCAAGATCGATGCTAACGGAACTTTGCCCACATCACCTAAGCCGGATAACCAAGCGGTCAAGGAACTCATAATTACTGCAATTGGAGTACCGATTCCCCATACGATGATGCCACCGGTAATAAAAGTACCAACCAAGGGATAAATAAAGATAGAACCCAAAGTTTTTAAAGAAATCGGTAATTTAATTCTCTTCAACTGTTTTACAACGACACCGGCAATTAAACCCGCTGCCATACCGCCCAAGAAACCTGCGCCCATGGAATTCGCCAGATAGGCACCAATCATACCGGGGGCTAAACCGGGCTTATCTGCAATAGAATAGGCAATATATCCACCAAGTACCGGTACAAATAAGGTTAAACCACCCAAACCAATCTGAGCCAGACCGGCCAGCCAACCAACTTCCGGTGTTGCGGCTCCTGCCGGATTTAACATAACAGAGATTGAAAATAAAATACCTCCGGCTACAATAAACGGAATCATATGTGACGTACCGGTTAAAATATGTTTCTTTAATGTCTTAATGTACTCTTTCATCGTTTTACCCCTCCAATACTTCTGTTAAGATTGCATACACTTGTTCTTTGGTGCTGGTTCTGAGTGATTCTCTGAATTCCTCATGCATCAGCTTTCTGGATAGATTTGCTAAAATCTTCATGTGTGTATCACCGGCCTCTAAAAGCGGAACTGCAATTAGAATGATCAAATCTGCAGTATCACTACTTTCTTCATTCCAAATCACCGGTTTTGCAGTACGCCCAAAACATACGGACGCTTCCAACACATGATCCGTCTTCCCATGAGGAAGACCCATGTCAAACCCTACGAATGTGGGAGCAATCGCTTCCCTCGCCAGAACATCTTCAAAAAACTCATTTACATCTGTAATCCTATTGGCGGCATATAATTCTTTTACTAAAGTCTTCAAGACTTCCTCTTTTGCCTCTGTATCAATATCAAATACAATACAGTTTTCACTAATTAATTTACTCATTGCCATCCTCCTATCGGTTCCTCGTTCTGATAGACCTATCATAATATCAAACCGTTTTTCTGAACAGATAGAACATTTGCAAAAAGTTTTTACAAAAATTTAATATTCATGATTTAGTAGCCATAGATTTCGCGAATCTCATCCGTATAAAGCCCGGGTTCCTTATATACAACAATCGGAGCTTCTACCTTCATCATAGATTTTCCCCCTCGTACCGCTTCAATCAATACCATATTGGCATCCTGATCCACATAAGGATGTACCAGCTTCATCCGCTTGGGTTCCAGTCGGTACCTTGTAAGAGCCGTAGTGATCTCAATCAGGCGATGAGGGCGATGCACCAGATAGAATCTTCCTCCCGGACGCAAAAGTCCGGCCGCTTCCCGGACGACGTCCTCCAACGTACACAATACCTCGTGCCTGGCGATCGCCTTTTTCATATCCGGATTCTTTAACCCATGCGCATCATTCATATAGGGTGGATTGGAAGTAACCACATCAAAAGAAGCCAAGCCAAACAGCCGGCCGGCCTCCTTTAAATCTCCCGTCACAATTGTGATCTTCTCTTCCAGATGGTTATATGCCACGCTTCGCGCCGCCATCTCTGCCATCTCTTCCTGAATCTCCAATCCGGTATAATGTTTTCCCTTCGACTTTGCCGCTAACAGCAGTGGAATAATTCCGGTTCCCGTGCCGAGATCCAGTGCTGTTTCTCCCTCTTTTACTTTTGCAAAGCCGGACAATAGCACGGCATCCATCCCAAAACAAAAAGCCTTTTTATTTTGAATGATCTGATAGCCATTCTTCTGGAGATCATCAAGACGTTCTCCTTCTCTTAGACTAATTTCCATCTAATTAGACTTTCCTTCCTTCCTCTCAAGTGCCTCTAGTTTCTTAAGCTCCTCATCATTGACGTGACCTTTTTCTTTTCTGCGCCGTGGTTTAAATTTCAATTGTTCCACTTTATAGTCACGAATTTCTTTCTCATCCTTCTCGAGCATAACAACAACCTTCACCTGTTGTCTCAATACATTGACGCTGTGAACTTCTCCCTTTAACCCATCATCTGTTGTCACAAAATCACCGATACCCGGTAAATTGCTGTTGAGATATTCATAGGTTTCTTCTTCATTTTTAAGGCAGCACATCAATCTTCCGCAGACTCCGGAGATCTTGGTCGGATTCAGTGACAAATTCTGCTCTTTGGCCATCTTAATGGATACCGGAATAAATTCCGACAAATAAGAGTGACAGCATAAGGCTCTTCCGCATACTCCAATTCCACCTACAATCTTGGTTTCATCGCGAACACCTACTTGGCGTAATTCAATTCTGGTTTTAAATACCGCTGCCAAATCCTTGACTAATTCGCGAAAATCAATCCTCCCATCTGCGGTAAAATAAAACAATACCTTGTTATTGTCAAATGTATATTCGACATCGATCAGCTTCATCTCCAAATTGTGTTTCCGAATCTTCTCTAAACATACTTTGAAGGCATCCTTCTCTTTTTGTTTATTATTGCTTTCCGTAGCTTCATCCTCGGCATTGGCCATACGGATCACTGCTTTGAGTGGCTGAACTACCTTCGAATCTGCTACTTCACGATTTCCAAGTACCACATAGCCATATTCAATTCCCCTTGCTGTTTCTACAATCACGTGCTCTCCTGCTTCAATCACAAACTTGCCCGGAGCAAAATAATATACTTTTCCTGCATTTCTAAATCGTACACCGATTACTTTTGTCATCAATTAATTCTCCTTCATAGCCAGCAGCATCAGCTCCATGGCCAGTTCCATATTTACGTTGGCATCCATCCGGACTCTTGTCTTATCAATTGCAGCCAAAATATTCTCAAAGCCATCATAGCCGGTCATCTTACTCATCTCATTAATGGTTTTATAATCATCCTTAAATACCAACAAGTTGGCATCCTTGGTCACCTTAAACATCAGTACATCCCGATACCATAACTGCATAAAGTCCAAACACTCATAGAGGTCTAGATTTTCTTCCTTTAATTTATGAATATAATTCAAAAGTTCCGAAATATCCAAAGACTTAATCCGCCTTAACATCCCTAAAACTTCTTGATACATCAGTTGAAATTCATCCGAACCGGCCAGACGAATGGCCTTGCCTAGATTGCCTCTCGAAAATGCAGCATAGAGGTCTGCTTTCTCCTCCGAAACTCCCAAAGTCTGAACCAGATAGCCCTTAATTACAAAATCCTGCAATGGCTTTAATTTCAGTTGTACACATCTTGATAAAATGGTAGGCAAAAAAGCTTCCTGATTCGTCGTCAGCAAGAGGATGATGGCATAAGACGGCGGTTCTTCTATCGTCTTAAGCAATGCATTCTGCGCCTGTACCGTCATCTTCTCCGCTTCATCTATAATATAGAGTTTATAATCGCTGCTATAGGGACGGATCATGATCGTATCATTGACCTGTTCGCGAATATCATCCACGCCGACACTGGTGGGTTTCTCATGACGCACATAGATTAGATCCGGATGATTTTCGGACAAAACCTGCTTGCAGGCATGACATTCCATACACGGCTGCGCATTGCCTTTCTCGCATAATAAAGTCAGTGCAAAGGCATTCGCCAAAGATTTACGCCCCATCCCGGCTTCTCCGGATAAAATATATGCGTGAGAGACCTTTTGAGCCTCGATTGCTTTTTGAAAATGTTCTTTTATCATCTCATGACCCAAAATATCCTGAAAACCCGGCATAAGCTACTCCTCTCAAGCATAGGGCATTTCTTTTATATCCAATCCTTTGTCAATAGTATACCATAAACACAAAATTTGTAAAAGACTTCATTCCGTGTTTCTGCATAGAAAACTATAGATTCAAATGCCGGCAGATGATCTCATGAATGGCTTCTATTGACTTCATCTGCCCAACCGCATCGCAGCACGAAATTCGATCCCAACCATACTTTTCTCCCACCAGTACACTATTTTCGTAAGATTTTATGAGAAATTCCGGATTGGACTCATGAATATCCTTTTCTGCCTCATGTGTTATTTTATTTTCCCGATCCTTCATCAAACGAAAGGTAACCTTCGGAGGCACATCCAAGAAAAATACATGATTCGGAATCGGAAGTCCCCCCTTTACAAATTCAAAATCATATTCCCAATCTAAAAAGGCCTCTTTTTCTTTTCTTCCATCAATCTTTGCCGTCTGATGAAGCATATTACTCGTCACATAACGATCACAGATCACCAAATGATCTTCTCCGGATTCATAAAATTCCTTCCAATCCGCCAGATAAGAAGCAAAGCGATCCACTGCGAAAAAAGAAGATGCCATATAAGCATTGACCGCAAATGGATCTGCCCCAAATTCCTTTCCCAAATACATCTTGACCAAAGAAGATGAGGGGCTGTCATAATTCGGATAAGTTACCATCCTCACATTCTTGCCCGACAGCTGTAAACATTCAAACAGCAATTTTGTCTGTGTTGCCTTTCCACTTCCGTCACTTCCCTCGATTACAATCACTTTTCCCATAGCTTATCTTCTCCTTTTTCTATCAAAAAATTCTTTTCTTATATGGCTATCACGTGAATCCACTGCAGTCCTGCATCTTTTAATCCCTGTACCGGAAGTCCCATCTCCTGATAAGCGCATACAGTTTTGATAATTTGGCTTTGCAAAATTTCTCCCGGCACCACAATCGGAATCCCCGGCGGATACACATAGATATATTCTGCTGAAATTTCTCCTGCGCTTTCCGCAAATAGTACACGTTTTTTCTTGGCCTCAAGTGCTTCAAATATGCTCA
>JAVXIV010000055.1:6601-9882 GCA_036785645.1 Hungatella sp. | reverse complement strand
CCTGATACAATTCCATCAGGGTAAATTCAGGGTTGTGTCTGGTATCCACACCTTCGTTACGGAATACACGCCCGATCTCATAAACGCGCTCCATCCCGCCTACGATCAATCTCTTTAGATACAATTCCAAAGAAATGCGCAGTTTGACATCTTCGTCCAATGCATTGTAATGGGTATCAAAAGGTCTGGCAGCAGCTCCACCGGCATTGGGTACCAAGATCGGAGTTTCTACTTCCATAAAACCTTGTGCATCTAAGTGATTTCGAATCTCTTTTATAATCTGTGAACGTTTGATAAAGGTATCGCGCACCTCCGGATTCATGATCAGATCCACATAGCGCTGGCGATAGCGAAGATCGGTATTGGTCAAACCGTGGAACTTCTCCGGCAAGATCTGGAGACTCTTGGAGAGCAGTAATACCGAAGTTGCATGGATCGAAATCTCTCCGGTCTTGGTCGTAAATACCGTTCCCTTTAAGCCTACAATATCCCCGATATCCATCTTCTTAAAATCCTTATATGCATCCTCACCAATCGCATCTCTGGCTACATAGGACTGAATATTTCCCTTTAGATCCTGAATATTGCAGAAAGAAGCTTTGCCCATCACGCGCTTAGACATCATGCGGCCTGCGATGGAAACTTCCTGTCCTTCCCATGTGGCATACTGTTCTTTGACATCGCTGCTATGTGCCGTAACATCATATCGGGTGATTTGAAACGGATCCCGTCCCGCTTCCTGTAACTCCGTCAATTTCTCACGGCGCACCTTCAGTAAATGGTTTAAATCTTCTTCCGGATTTATATTTTGGTTCTCATTGTGCTGTTCTGCCACGTTTCCTTCTCCTTCGTTTTGCTTATTCTGTCACGCGCTGAATCTCCAAGACTTTATATTGAATGATACCAACCTGCGTTTCTACATCCACAATATCTCCAACCTTCTTGCCAAGCAGAGCCTTGCCCACCGGTGATTCATTGGAGATTTTGTTCTGCAGACTGTTGGCTTCCGTAGATCCCACAATTCTAAAGTTCATCTCTTCATCAAAATCAATCTCATAAACCTTGACTTGACATCCTACGTTGATCTTGTCCAGATCGATCTCATCTTCTACAACTACTTCTGCATTTTTGAGCAAATTCTCCAGTTCTTCAATACGAAGCTCGATATCTCTCTGCTCATCCTTTGCTGCATCATATTCTGCATTCTCCGATAAGTCTCCCTGTTCTCGGGCTTCCTTAATCTTCTGTGCAACTTCTTTTCTTTTTACAACCTTCAAAGTCTGAAGCTCATCTTCATACTGTTTCAAACCCGCATAGGTTAAAATATTCTTTTTATCTGTCATGTTACTCGTTTCCTTCCTTATTTTTACTCGCCCTTTTTGCTTTCGCATTCAAGGTATTATAGCCCAATCCCCTCTGGTTGTCAAGAAATAGGCGGTCTTCCGTACAGCCTATGCTTTCCCGGCTTCCAATAACCCTACATTCTGTTTAAAATCAAAGTTTTAAAGTCTTTTAAGGTTTCCGCATGGTTGATATCCGCACGCAGTGAGGCCGCATGGGGAAGTCCCACGGTATACCATGCCACATGCTTGCGCATCTCGCGAATTCCCATCAGTTCGCCCCGATATGTGACCTGAAGGTCGGCATGCCGCAGCAGCATCTGTTTGATGTCCTCCCGCGCAGGGGGCGGCAGCAATGCTCCGGTTTCCAGATAGTGGTTGATTTCCGAAAAAATCCATGGATTTCCTTTGGCGCCCCGGGCGATCATCAAACCGTCACAGCCGGTTTCAGCAAGCATGCGCTCCGCATCCTTTGGTGTGAAGATATCACCGTTGCCAATCACCGGGATCTTCACCGCCTCCTTCACCTTCCGAATGATCTCCCAGTCTGCCCTTCCGGAATAATACTGCTCTCTGGTTCTGCCATGAACCGCAACCGCAGACACCCCACAGCTTTCTGCAATTTTGGCAATTTCCACTGCATTGACAGAAGTTTCATCAAATCCTTTTCTAAATTTCACAGTAACCGGCTTTTTCAGTTTTTTCACCATCCGGGTCAAAATTGCCTCCACCAGTTTAGGATTCTTCATCAATGCCGAACCTTCTCCATTATTGACAATCTTGGGAACCGGACACCCCATGTTGATATCAATAATATCATATGGACCGGATTCAATCTGCTGTGCCATCTCGCTCATGATCTCCGGATCCGATCCAAAGAGCTGAACTGCAATGGGTCGTTCTTCCTCTCTCACGGTCAAAAGAGGAATTGTATTTTTATTTTTATATAAAATGGCTTTGGCACTAATCATCTCCGTGCACAACAAACCACACCCCTGTTCCTTGCAAAGCAAACGAAACGGCAAATCCGTGACACCTGCCATCGGGGCCAAGATGAGTGAATTGTCCAGCACCACATTGCCTATAGTCAACTTATTCTTCCTCAAGTTCTTCTCCCAGATAAAATACTTTGTAGTACAGTTCCAAGGCTTCCAAAAAGTCTCGTTTTTCCACCTGATACTGCTTAATCTTTAAAACACTGCCGATCTCATCAAACAGATAGTCTTCCTCTGTTGCAACTACCCGAAATTCCAGTGATCCATCTTCTTCATATTCTAAAGTGAGAATTCCACCCACATCTTCCGTATACAGGACACACATAATCTGTAGCTCCTGCTTAATTTCTTCCGGAAGTCCCGCAAACTCTTCGTTCAAATAATATTTCTGCTCGTAAGAATTTGCTCCGCACAATACGATATTTTTTTCCATCTTACTCCTTTTAGACCTTCAAAGAGGGACTGTCCAAACAGCCCCTCTTTGTTTTTTATTATCTGGTTAAGAGCTTACTGATCTCATACTGATCTTCCGGAATGTCTTTTTTCATCGCCAAGGCTTCCTGAATGTCAAAATCTGTAAATTCACCATTTTTATATCCTACCACGCGGTTGCTCTGCCCGGCAGCCATCAGTGCTACCGCCTTCGCACCCATAATAGAAGCATAAACACGGTCTTTACAGGTGGGTGCTCCGCCACGCTGCATATGACCCAGAATGGTTGCACGTGTCTCGATACCGGTCGCCGCTTCAATGCGCTTCGACATCGAAGTGGAGTGTCCGATTCCCTCCGCATTGATGATAATATGATGCTTCTTGCCACGTTTTCTATTTTCAATAATACGGTTAATCAGTTCCTGTTCATTGCCATCATAGCGCTCCGGAAGCAAAATATCTTCTGCACCATTGGCAAAACCACACCATAGCGCGATATATCCTGCATTTCTGC
>JAVXIV010000055.1:0-6591 GCA_036785645.1 Hungatella sp. | reverse complement strand
CCTCGATGATACTGCAGCGCTCATGAGAAGTAGAGGTATCACGCACCTTGTCGATCGCCTCCATCGCCGTATTCACCGCCGTATCAAAACCAATGGTATAATCACTGCAAGCCACATCTAAATCAATCGTTCCGGGAAGTGCAATAGTATTGACCCCCAGTGCAGACAGCTTACCGGCTCCGCGAAAAGATCCGTCACCGCCGATTACAATGATTCCATCAATTCCGTGCTTCTTGCAAATATCCGCACCCTTTTGCTGACCCTCCGGAGTTAGAAATTCCAAACATCTGGCTGTGTAAAGAATCGTACCGCCGCGATGAATGATATCCGATACACTGGTGCTCTGCATGTCCACAATCTCTTCTTGTAAAAGTCCTGCAAATCCTCTCATGATTCCCTTTATATGCAGACCGTTTGCAATTCCAACACGCGTCACTGCCCGAATGGCCGCATTCATACCCGGAGCATCTCCACCACTTGTCAGTACACCAATTGTCTTTACTGTTTTTGCCATATTCTCTCCTCTCGATTGTCAGAGTCTATCTTTCATTTTAAGTATTTTTCCCCATACATAAGCTATTTTAATTCATTCTCCGAATCTTTTCAATAGTTTTTTCCATAACTTTGATATTTTTTTCACCAACTAGGGTGGACAGGCGATTCAGCAGTTCCGGACTGCTGTTGACATTCCAATTCGCCGGAAGTACTTTTCTGGCTTTTTCTGCTGCCAAATAAATAACCACCGTATCGCTGCCCTCCGAAAGCTTTAAGCAATCGATCACCTGTGCCTCTTTCTCCCTATAAGCACTCATGTCCGCAAACTGAATGCATAATTGTTTGGGAATCTGCTCGAATGGAATCAGACGTTCGCAGATCACCTTGCCCACCGGATCCTCCCCAATGGAGACTCTGCCTTGTACAAATACCTTGGCATCCTCAATCAGCCATGCTCTGTTTTTTTCATAATCACGGGGAAATATAACCACTTCCACTGATCCAACCAGATCTTCCAAGGTCACAAAAGCCATCATCTTATTGTTCTTGGTAGTTTTTACGGTTTTTCCGGTTATCATACCACCAATTGTCACATAGGAACCGTCTTCGACATTGGCACGTTCCGTCTCTTCCTCCACCATAAAGTCGGTTGCCATCGCTGTAATGTTGGCTCGCCAGCTCCCTTCATAAGCTTCCAGTGGATGACCGCTGACATAAATTCCCAAAGTTTCTTTTTCAAATGCCAAAAGATCTTCTTTGCCAAATTCTTCCGCTTTGGGAAAAGTAATCTGAAAATCCTGCTTATGCTCTTCTCCCACGATATCAAATAGGCTGATCTGACCTTCCATGCTGTTTTTTTTGTCTTTATTCTTCTGATCGATCATATCCGGTGCCACCAGAAGTTTCTGTCTGCGATTCCCCGGAAGACCGTCCAAGGCTCCTGCCTTAATAAAATTCTCCAAGGTTCTTTTATTGACTTCCTTATTGCTCATACGACCGATAAACTCTTCCATCGTATGAAAAATCCCATGATTTTCGCGCTCTGCTATGATCATCTCCACCACGGCTTTCCCCACGCTCTTGATGGCGGAAAGGCCATAGCGGATCGCATCTCCCGATACCGAGAAGCCGCTTTCCCCCTCATTGATATCCGGGGGGAGTATCTTCATCCCCATCTGTCTGCAAGTCAGGATATACTCGGAGATCTTGGTGGTATTATCCATAACCGAGGTCATAAGCGCTGCCATAAATTCTTTCGGATAATATACTTTTAGGTAAGCCGTCTGATAAGAGACGACTGCATAACAAGCCGCATGGGATTTATTAAACGCATATTTCGCAAAATCCGTCATCTCATCGTAGATCAAATTGGCAATTTTTTCATCAATCCCATTGCGGACACAGCCCGGGACACCTTCTTCCTCATTGCCATAGACGAAGTTTTGCCGTTCTTTTTCCATCACAGAAGCTTTCTTCTTGGACATCGCCCGGCGCAGCAAATCGCTTCGCCCCAAGGTATATCCCGCCAGATCCCGCACAATCTGCATCACCTGTTCCTGATAGACAATACAACCATAGGTGGGACTTAAGATCGGCTCTAGCTGGGGACACTCATAGGTGATGGAAGCCCGGTCATTTTTTCCCTTCAAATACCTTGGGATAAAATCCATGGGACCCGGACGGTAGAGTGAAATTCCCGCGATAATATCTTCTAAGTTCTCCGGTTTTAATTCCTTCATAAAGCTCTTCATGCCGGAGCTCTCTAACTGAAATACTCCGTCATTTTTACCGGTTCCAATGGAATCCAATACTTTTTTATCATTATAATCAAGTTCATCCAGATCCAGATTTGTATGAAAATTCTTGTTTACTTGTTTTACCGCATTTTGGATCACCGTCAGGGTACGAAGACCCAGAAAGTCCATCTTAAGAAGTCCCAATTCTTCCAAGGTAGTCATGGTAAACTGGGTGGTAATCGTTCCATCCGATGCCCGCGAGAGCGGCACATAATTATCCACCGACGTACGGCTGATGACCACACCCGCTGCATGCATGGAAGTATGTCTGGGCAGTCCCTCCAGACGCATGGACATATCAATCAAATATTTGACCTGTTCATCCTCTTGATAAGCATTACGCAGATCCGGACTGGCTTTCAAGGCTTTCTCAAGCGTCATCCCCAAATCATTGGGAATCATCTTGGCAATGCTGTCGCACTGAGCGTAAGGCAGATCCAATGCCCGCCCCACGTCGCGTACCACCCCCTTCGCTGCCAAGGTTCCAAATGTTACGATCTGAACCACTTGGTCTTTTCCGTATTTTTCAACCACATAATCGATCACCTCCTGACGACGTTCATAGCAAAAGTCGATATCAATATCCGGCATGGAGACACGTTCCGGATTCAGAAAGCGTTCGAATAAAAGATTGTAACGGATAGGATCTATATCGGTAATCTCCAAACAATAAGAGACGATGCTGCCTGCCGCGGAACCGCGCCCCGGTCCAACTATAATATCATGAGATTTGGAGAAGTGAATAAAATCCCATACAATCAAAAAATAATCTACATATCCCATCGTATGGATGACATCCAGTTCATAATCTAAGCGTTTTTTTAAAGTTCCGTCATCCTGCGGATAGCGTTTACTCAAACCTTCCAAACAGAGTTTATTTAAATAGCCCCAAGAATCATATCCATCCGGGACTTCGTATAAAGGCAATTTTGTCACACCAAATTCAATCTCAACGTTACACCGTTCTGCAATTTTATGTGTATTTTCCAATGCTTCCGGGGCATAGGGGAATAGAGCTGCCATCTCACTTTCCGATTTGCAGTAATACTGACCCCCCTCATAGCGCATACGATTTTCATCAGATACCTTCTTAGCCGTCTGAATACAAAGCAGGATATCATGGGGTACTGCATCCTCCGCAAACGTATAATGAATATCATTGGTTGCCACCAAATCAATCCCCAATTCCTGACTCAAACGAAGCAGCGCCTGATTGACCGTCTTTTGCTGTGGGATGCCATGATCCTGCAATTCCAAAAAGAAATTGCCTTTTCCGAATATCTCTTCATAGCGAAGAGCCGCCTGCTTTCCTTCTTGATAGCGTCCGCGCTCTAAGTTGCGCTGTACTTCCCCTGCCAAACAGGCACTCAGACAGATGATCCCTTCATGATATTGGCTCAAAATCTCATAGTCAACTCTGGGTTTATAATAAAATCCATCTACAAACCCTTTGGACACAATCTTCATCAAATTCTGATAGCCTGTTTGGTTCTCAGCCAAAAGGATCAGATGATAGTACCGATCTTCCCCGCTCACCGTTTCCCGATCAAACCTAGAGGTGGGTGCTACATAGACTTCACAGCCCAAAATCGGTTTAATCCCCGCTTCTTTTGCTGCACGATAAAAATCGATCACGCCATACATCACACCGTGATCGGTAATTGCCATACTATCCATCCCCAACTCTTTTGCCCTGGCAGTCAACTCCTTGATCTTGCAAGAGCCATCCAGCAAACTGTATTCCGTATGGACATGCAAATGTGTAAATGCCATCGTTTTATCCCCTCTATTTCTCAATCATCTATTCGTCAAGTATAGCACACACGAACTCCTTTTGTCACTATAAAGTCATTGGCTTCTCGTTCCCGAAAGCGCATAAGAAAAAAGGCGGAGAAGCTTCCGCGGTCCGGAATTTTCTCCACCTTTGTGTGGTCATTTTTAGTTTGTCTTTAAATATTTTTCAATTCCGTCAACCGCTTGGGACTCATCTGTGCCGTCTGCCGTTACAACAACCTGTTCTCCTGCAGATAAACCCAGCGTCATCATACCCATGATACTTTTTGCATTCACTCTCTTGGAATCGCATTCTACATAGATCTGGCTGTCAAACTGACTTGCTACCTGAACTAACATTGCTACCGGCCTTGCTTCCAATCCTGATTTCAACTCGATTGTAATTGTTTTCCTTACCATAATTCTCCTCCTCATTCCTGTGAGCGAACCGATTTTCGCTCTGGTGCTACGCTTTTCTCCCGCAATTCCTCTGCCAAAATACTGAGCTTTCTAAGTCGGTGATTTACCCCTGATTTTCCTACCGGAGAATCCAGCTCTTCCCCAAGTTCCTTTAAAGTTGCCTCCGGTCTCTCCAAACGAATTCTGGCAATTTCTTCCAGATTTTCTGCAAGTCCATCAAAACCGATGGTATCTTTGATATAATTTATATCTTCAATCTGCTTTACAGCAGCGGATACCGTTTTATTGATATTGGCCGTCTCACAATTGACCTGACGATTCACACTGTTTCTCATCTCTTTCAGAATCCGAATATTTTCTAACTCCATCAACGCAATCGGTGCTTCCATCACGTTTAAAATATCCACAATCTGGTTACCCTCTTTAATATAAAGCACATAGTATTTCTTGCGCACTATAATTTTAGCTTCTATCTCAAAGGTGGCCATGATACCCTGTAACTGCTTTGCCTTTGATTCCGCTGCACACACAATCTCAAAATGATAGAACTTTTCAGGATCGCTTAAGGAACCTGCAGCTAAAAAAGCTCCTCGTATAAATGCCCTGCGGCAGCATGAATTCTGAATCACTAAATTCTTGGCCGGTGATAAATTTTCATTGATTTCCCCATACTCATTCAATAGTTTTGTCGCCTGAAGTACCTTTTTGGCATCTTCATCTCGATGAATCATGACCGAATAAGTGTGGCTCTTCTTTAAATATGCATTTCTACGAATGGAAACATCAGTACCTATATTAAATGTTTTTTTCAATAATGTAAAGTACTTTCTTGCAACTGCTACATTTTCTGTATGAATCCGTATCCGGTACCGGTCATTTTCATCAATCTCTATCTTGCCGCAAAGGCTGATAATGGCTGCAATTTCTGCAATTTGACAATGTCTGGCCGGACTGATTTGTCTGGATAATTCATCCTTTACTTTCGAAGAAAATGACATATCGCACCTCTATCTTTTCTGCCTGCTATCTTTATCAATATCCCGATGTTCGATCTTCAGTCCTAAATCATCCTGAGTTTTTAAATGCTCATAGATGAAGTTGGACATCGTCACAGAGCGATGCTTGCCACCGGTACAGCCAATTGCAATCACCAGTTGATTTTTACCCTCTAAGACATAATTGGGAATCAAAAATTCCAAAAGTCCAAATAAGTGAACCAGAAATTCAGCACCGATCCCCCCCTTCATCACATAGTTTTGCACCGCTTCCATCTCTCCCGTCTGCAGGCGAAGATTTTCCACGTAATAAGGGTTCGGCAAAAAGCGGACATCAAAGACCAGATCTGCATCTGCCGGAATTCCATATTTAAAACCAAAGGACAGTATCGTGATAAAAAGATTATTGTAAGAACGATTCTCGACAAAAATCTTCTCCAATTCCATACGCAGCTCTTTCGTCAGCAATTGACTGGTATCTATAATATAATTGGCTTTTTTCTTTAAAAACTCTAGCTTTCCCCGTTCTTTTCGAATTCCCTGATCAATTCTTCCGGAAGCCGCCAGAGGATGACTTCTTCTGGTTTCCTTATAACGTTTGATCAATATCTCATCCCCGGCATCTAAAAATAAGATCTGATAAGGAATCAGACCTTCCTGCCAATTATGTAGAATTTGTTCCAACTGGGAGAGTTCTTCCCCACTCCGTATATCGATTCCAAGTGCAATTTCCTTAAAGCCGCCGGGATTACTCAAGGTCAGTTGCGCAAATTTCTCCACCAGAGGGATCGGAAGATTATCCACACAATAGAAACCGAT
Source organism: Hungatella sp. (assembly GCA_036785645.1). Classification (GTDB taxonomy): domain Bacteria; phylum Bacillota; class Clostridia; order Lachnospirales; family Lachnospiraceae; genus Hungatella_A. Next base: position 293 of record JAVXIV010000055.1, on the reverse strand, counting down.
ATCCTCCAGCATCTTGAGCGCGATCGTTTTTCCCGCTCCCGACATCCCCGTCACTATGACCAGTTTCATATCCTCAAGCCTCCATCGCTACATCGATCCCAGTCTTTTTACTTCCATCTCCAGCACCACACCAAATTGTTCTTCTACGCGATGCTGCACTTCCTTACACAAATTCATCACATCAGCCGCACTGGCTCCTCCGCGATTGATCACAAAACCACAATGTTTCTCGGAAACCTGTGCTCCACCGATACAAAAGCCCCGGAGTCCTGCATCCTCAATCAATTTACCTG
>JAVXIV010000054.1:0-9905 GCA_036785645.1 Hungatella sp. | reverse complement strand
ATTAAGATGGCAGTACCACCCGCAGTGTGAAGATTCCATCCGCCGCGTGAAACGTACAGAAGCCGTTTCTCTTTTGGGCAATGGAACGTATACTTTTACAGCCATACCCATGTCCGATTTCAGTTGAGATCGGGGTGCCTTTGTTCATTTGAATCACCCCAATATAGACATTTTTAATTTCAATCAGCAACATGTTTTTGCTGATGTTGCAAGTGACAAAAACTTTTCGCAGAGTGCGATCTTCTACGTCGTTTACGGCATGGAGGGCATTTTCCAATCCGTTTGACAGCACCGAGCAGAGCTCTGTGTCCGGAATATTCAGTTCCTTTGGCAGATCTGCTTTGACATCTAAACGGATTTCTTGCTTTTGTGCTTTGCTCATAAAAGAAGAGAGCAGGAGATTGATGATTTCGTTTTCACAAAAGCGAAGGGGGGTAATTGCCGTCAGCTCCTGTTGAGCGTTTGCAAGGTATTCGGTGATTTGTACAAGTGCTCCCTGCTGTGCCAAGCTGTCAATCATGGAGAAGTGGTGTCGCATATCGTGGCGGTAAATGACGGCTTGTTCCTGCGAGGTGCGCAGAACATTCAGCTGGAGCTTGGCCGCTTCTATCTGCATGGAAAGCATATTTCTTTCCAGTTGAATTTGTGTTTTTTGCTGTACCTCGTTGTGATAGACAACAATAAACCAGACATAAAAGAAAACCATCACCGTGGGCAAAAATTCGCTGATTAGTTCAATGCCTGTGTAAAGAATCCGGGTATAGACGGTGGCGGCGTAGTCGAACACATAGTAAACTGCGGGCAGACAACCAAAGAGAAGCAGGGATTGTCTGGAGTAGGTCATCGCCTGATGTGCCGGTTTGGCAAAAAAATGCCATATCAGAAAAAAGAATACAATGGAGGCTATGCTGTAGGTGAGCAGATAGGCACGGCTAGTATGAAAGATCTGTTGAGAGAGAACCCCTGCCCAACGAGGGAGCTGGCAGCAAAAATAAGCGGTCAGTACACTGACGATGGAGATACCAACCGGTTTTTTCAGCGCCAGTATCAAGAATAAAATGAGGGGAAGATGGGTGATCATGGGGTAGAGCTTCATGGTGATGCTAAGTCCAAAGAGCCGGGCACAAGTGGTCTGCATGCATAACATAAAAATGGAAAAAGCGAGGATGCTTATGCGATCTCGCTTGTTTTGGGTACCGCCGGCAAAGAGCACCGAGAGAAGCACACCAAATAGTAATACCAGTCCATAGTTAAATATCGAGAGAAGATGATTCATGATCTGCTAGCCTCTTTTCGTAAATAATTGTGCGATATAAGCCTCGCGCACTCTTGGGTAATTTTGTCGGGAGATTGGCACCCGATTTCCGGTTAGTGTAACCGCTTCATCGGCGCTCAGCTCGGCAATTTGCAATAGGTTTACGATATAAGAGCGGTGGGTCTGCATAAATTCGGATCTGGCAAGCAGGGTACCTTCAAATTCAGCCAGAGGAGCAATCACCTCGCGCACACTTCCGTCCGACAGGTGGAAATACAGACGTCTTCCCATAACCTCTAAAAAAACAAGGTTATCAAATAAAATTCGGGCTATTCCATTTTTCGTTTTCACCCCAAGGCTTTCTCGGGACTTTTTTGTTTCTGCCAACAGCATATCCAGCAGAGCATAGAGTTTCTCTGCTTTTGCGGGTTTTAACAGATAATCCTGCGCTTTATACTGATAACTCTCTACGGCAAACTCCGGAGAGGAGGTTAAAAACACAATATTGGTATCCTGGTCAAAGCTACGGATCTCCTTGGCGGTTTCCATGCCGTTCACAGCAGGCATCATCACATCCAGAAGATAGAGATCGTATTCGCTGCTTTTCGCCGTGATCAGAAGCTCGGTTGCACTGTGAAAGGCATCACAGCGTATCGCTACCGTTCGTTCCTGTCTATAGGCATTGATCATAGAGGAAAGGAAAAGCAGTTCATCTAGGTTATCGTCACAAATAGCAATCTTCATTGGTAAGTACCTCCAAACAATGGTAACAAGCTAAAAAATCTCATATTAAGTATACTCTGAAATTTCCGATTTTTCAACTTCGTTTTTACCATTCATGTAGCAAATCACTACCACTCGTGCAGATTGCCGCTTTTTTGCAAAAAATCTGATATCATAATGGCATAGCATTTCATTAGATTTTGGAATAGAGGTGGTGAGGTAAGAATCGATAGGAATCATTTTAACGTTTTAAAAAATTAAAATAAAATTTCAAGGAGAAAAACATGATGAAAAAAATTTTAGGTATGACTCTTGCTCTTGGCTTAACCCTGTCTATGGCGGCTTGCGGTGCGAAATCTACCGCAGCTCCGACTACTGCAGCCCCGACCACCGCGGCTGCGACTACTGCAGCCCCGACTACCGCCGCTGCAACCACAGCAGCTCCAACAACAAGCGCCAAGCCGGATCTGGAGAACCCGGAATATACGCCGGAACAGATGGCAGTAGCTGAAAAATTTGCCGATATGACTGACCGTTTCAATGTTTTGGCAGACAAGGTGAACGCAGATGAGAATCTTTTGCAGGTAACCGCGCTGGTGGATACTATGAATACCTTGGTAGACGCTATCAATGAGGATGATGCACTTTTTGAAGACCCGAAAAACCTGACCCCCGAGGTACTTCAGAATCTGGAAGATGGTGTCGTGGTTGGCAATGATTTCATAAAAGAAATTGAAGCAATGATCAAGAACTACGAGGGAAAAACGATTATCACCGCTTCGATTGAAATTGTCAATGATACCGGTGTGGAGATTCACGGTTTGGCGATGTCGCCCACCAACGATACCGAATGGGGTGGAGATATGTTAGAGGAACCTCTTGCAGCCGGTGAGAGTGGTATCACCGAGATGACGTTCACCGAGGATACTTTGGTTTGGGATTTGCTGGCAGGCGATGCCGAGGGCAACACCATTACCTTTCTGGGCATTGATTTTGGAGACGCCCCCACAGAAGGTGCCAAGCTGGTACTCAGTGCCGCGGACGGCGGTGAATATGTAGCAGCGTTTGCCGAATAATACAACAGCCAATCATAAAGAGCAGGCAGTCATATCTGACTGCCTGCTCTTTAAAAAAGCAAAAAGGAGGGCGCTATGAAAAAGATCGGTGTGGTTTTGATGGCAGTTGTCAGTGCCGTAATCGGGCTGACCGGGTGTGGCACTGACACCTCCACTGCACAGACTCCTACAACACAGACCCCTACAACACAGACTCCCACAACACAGACATCTGCCGCGCAGTCCTCGCCTACCGCACAGACACACATAAAGCGCAGTATTCCAAATGGCGGAAGCTGGACAGTACTGGTTTATTTATGTGGTACGGATCTGGAAACTCAAGGTGGCTGTGCTTCGATTAATATTGCAGAAATGGCGGAGGCCATACCCTCCGAACAGGTGAATGTCATTATCGAGACCGGCGGCACAGCCGATTGGGCAATCGACGCGATTTCTTCCGAGGAACTTCAGCGCTGGCGGGTTGTCCCGGGGGATATCGAACTGGTGGACAGCACACCGCTCGCCAATATGGGCGATGGGAACACGCTGGGCGAATTCCTAAGCTGGGGTGTCAAGACCTATCCGGCAGACAAATATGCTTGTATCCTGTGGGATCATGGCGGTGGCAGCGTGGCGGGGATTGCGGCGGATGAACTGTTTGGCGGTGATACCCTTGACTTAAAGGAGCTGGCAGTCGGATTTTCTATGGCGGAGCAGCAGTTTGAACTGATTGGTTTTGATGCCTGCCTCATGTCTACACTGGAAACGGCGGCGGCTCTTTCTCCTTATGGGCGGTATATGACCGCCTCTCAGGAGTGGGAGCCGGGCAGCGGATGGGATTATGCGAAATGGCTATCTTCTCTCGCAGAAAATCCATCTGCAGACGGACTGGCAGTGGGCAGGGTGATCTGCGACAGCTTTTATGAAAAATGCGCGGTGAACGGTATGGAAAGCCTTGCCACACTGGCGGTTACCGACCTTTCTAAAATCTCCGCACTGGCGGCGGCATTTGACGCTATGGCAGCCGAGATGAAGGGCTTTACCGCCACACCGGAAAAGCTGCAGCCGCTTACGCAGGCCATCGTGCGAGCGGAAAATTACGGCGGCAACAATGCGAACGAGGGTTATGCCAATATGGTGGATCTGGGCGATTTGACGCTTTGCGCCGAAGGAGTACTCTCCACTACGGGAGAAGCGGTGCTGGAGGGCCTGATTGCGGCGGTACCCTATCATGTAGAGGGGAGCGGACGGCAAAAATCCAATGGTCTTTCGGTTTATGTCCCCTTGCTGGCGGTAGAAGAGGAAATGAATGCCTACGCGACATTGGCAGCGATGAGCGGCGAGTATCTGCGTTTTTTAGAGGGGATGTACGACTGGGAGGCACCTCCCAACACCGTCATTCATCAACCTATGCAGCCCACTTTGAGCGAGGCACAGGATATGCCGGTGACTGAGCCGGTTTCCCTTGATACGATCACCATCGCTCAGGCGCTAAATCGTGATGAGTTTCAACTGCATTATTCGATTGACATCAGCGAGGATGGCTATATTCTTTTGAATGTCGACGAGGGCACCGAGATCATCAACACCGTGGCATTCGACCTGTTTTACCACGATGAGGAAACTAATTCCCTATGGTATCTGGGCAGTGATTATGATGTCAATGAGAGTGAGGATGGAACTCAGTTTTGGGATAATTTTCGCAATGTATGGACCATTATCGGCGATAAGCTCTGCATGATGGATGCACTTTCCTTTACAGACGACTATATTCTATACACGGTACCGGTTACGGTCAATGGCAGTGCAACCAATCTGCGTATGCTTTATCATATGGAGGCGGGAGAATATGAAGTAATCGGTACCTGGGATGGGATGGATGGACAAAATGGCATGAGCAGCCGCGAGGTGCATAAACTCAAGGATGGAGATGTGGTTACCTTCCTGTTTGCTGCTGCAGATCTTGCAAGCGGCGAGGCTTATGAGTTTGAGGGGGAAAGCTTTACGGTAAATGGACCGGTAGTTGCCGAAGAAGCCACCTTGTTTGATGGTGATTACTATTATCAATATGCAATTACCGATATTTTTGGAAACAGCTATGAAAGCGATATGGCAAGGATGTCTTCGGTAGATGGCGAAATCACCGTGGAACTGGTAGAGTAAGGCAATGAAAGATGAGTTGGCAGTGAAATTAGTATTTTTAGGAGGAAAAATGATACCTTTGATAATAGGTATAGTGTTCGTAGTTATCGTGATCATGTGGTTGATTTTTACGCAGCGTACACTTACTATGCTGGATGAAAACATCAACAATGCCATGAGCCAGATCGGTGTGCAGCTTTCCAACCGCTGGGACGCATGGTCGGCACTCTTGGACTTAACAAAAGGTTATGCCGAGCACGAATATAAGACCCTTTCGGAGATCATCAAGGCACGTCGCTCTATCAACTCCGAAAGCTCGGCTTTGGATGCGGCGGAACAGGACAATCTGCTCGTGGGCGCTATGAGCCGCATGATGGCAGTGGCAGAGGAATATCCGGATCTTAAAGCGAATCAGCAGTACAGCAAAACCATGGACAGCGTGAACCAATATGAGGGAATGGTGCGCCAGAGCCGTCTGATTTATAACGACAGCGTTACCAAGCTCAATCGCTGTATCTGTATGTTCCCCACCGGTCTTGTGGCAGGGATGATGGGATTTAAGAAGAGGGACTATCTGGAGGCATCCTTTGTGCCGGCAGAACGATTTGAGCAGTTGGATGACGATGGCATTTTGCAGGAACACGATAAATTTAAAATAGGAGGATGAAGTATGGGACTTTTTTCAAACAAAGCGAAAGGCTGCCCCATCTGTGGAGGAGCAACTCCCAGACTGTTGGCAAAGAAATTTGAGGGGCAGCCAATCTGTTCTGACTGTGCCAATAACATTATGTCGGATGATGAGTGGGTGAAAAACTGGACGCTTGAGGATCTGCGGGAGCACTTAAATGTCCGTGCGGAAAACAAGGCGGTGCTGGAGAGCTTCATGCCTACGCGCACCGTGGAGTATGAGCATGAAGCGGTGATTGACGATACAAAACGGATTTTCTACATCAGTCGGTGGAGCGTGGACAATCCCCCGGTATTCCATTTTGATGATATTTTGGGCTTTACCATCGAAATGGGCTATCGTACTGTGGAAAGCTGGAGCCGCGGCATGATGCGTGTTCCCTTTCAGCCGATGGAACTGAGCGCACTGGGTGGCATTGCCGCACTGGCGGAGATGTTTGTCGATGATGATGACAAGGATAGCGAATATGAGAACTTAAAAGTAACACTCAAAGTGAATACACCCTATTTACAGGAATACGAGCTGTGTGATCTGTCGGTGGGCGGCAGGGGAAGGGCAGAGTATGCCCATGACCTTTCCTGTGAGATGTGCAAGGTGAACACCATCTGCGATCTCATCGTTTCCCTGACTCTTGGTGCATGAAAAAAGGAGGAAGCTAAAATGAGAAAACGAATTTTAAGTATGCTTTTGGCAGTATGCATGGTACTGGGTTTCGCACCCACCACGGTGTGGGCGGACTCCTGCGTGTTCGATAGGCCGGATGGTACGGTCGAGGTCTGGGGAGTCATCAGCTATTACTATACAGTGGGTGAGCCATTTCGTGCCAAGGACATTGGTTTGAACTACCATAAACATGACGGAGTGCAGTATTATGGCGATAATCTGGAGTTTTGGGCAAACGGAAATCCAATTCAGGACGGCTACAAATTTAAAGAAGTGGGAGAAAAGACCATAACGGTAAAACGCGGCAACTGGACGGCAAGTTATCAGCTGCAGGTTTCCCCCGTTCTAAATGGAAGCTTGAAAGACTGTGCGATTGTGAAGCAACCGGCAAAAACCACCTACCGTCAAGGGGTAGATGGTTTTGATCCCAAGGATATCGTGGTACAATGCACTTTTACAGATGGAAGTACACAGAATCTGGGGTATCAGGATTTGGAACTTTACGCAGGCAGCAGGGGCATGAGGGATTTTAAAGATGGTGTATTCATCAAAGACGGATATCGCTTTAAAGAAGCGGGAGAAAAGGATTTGATTATCCGAGTGTGCAATAAGCAAATGCGCATTCCATTTACGGTCACTCAGGTTTTAACCAAAGACATCGAAAAGGTGGAAATGGTGCAAGATCCGGCCGCTACAAGCTACCGGGTGGGGGAGGCATTTTGCATGGATGAATATTCTGCCCAATGCTTTTACACCGATGGCACCATAGAGAATTTTGACGGAAAGGCACTGACCATCACGGCCAATGGCACAAAAATGTATGATGGATATCATTTTAAGGAGGCCGGGACAAAGAAGGTTGTGGTACGCCTTGGAGATTATGAAACAACTTACAGTATGGAAGTAAGTAAGTAAAATCACAGAAACATAAAAGGCGGGCTGCACCGATCCACTGTGCAGCCCGCCCTTTGTCGGGTAGTGCGTCAATATCTGTTTATTGTTTCTTTTGCTTTAGTTCCTCTAAATAGGCATTGGCATCTTTGAAGAAACTTCCTACAATCAGCAGGATGATAATTCCGATTGGAAATGCGGCAATGATGGAAACCGTCTGTAAATTGGTCATCGAATTCTCCGAGAAGATCAGTGCGATTGGGAGAAGCATCAGCAGAATCGCCCAAAATAGTTTTACATTTTTGTGAGGCTCCATGTTGTTGGGCAGCTCCTTGTAAGAATACGCGGCAGCCACAATCGTCAGGGCATCAAAGGAGGTTGCATAGAAGGCGATCATAGTCACTGCCAGTAAGAGCAGCCCCAAGGCTGCAAAAGGCAGGGCATTTAAGGCGGCGATGATTACCTGATATAAATCTCCGGTACTTTGATACAAAGCGAGCAGATCCAATTTGCCGGTAACCTGAAGATTCAGGGTATAGTTTCCTAAAATGATAAAGGAAGTAAAGGTACCGGAGAGCCCCCAGAAATAACCGCCCAGTATGGTTTGCCGAATGGTACGTCCCTTGCTGATGGAGCCGATGAAGAAGGGAGTTGCCACACACCATACCATCCAGTAAGCCCAATAGAAGATGGTCCAATTCTGCGGGAAGGAAGATGTGCGCAGTGCATCCGTCCAAGTTGCCATACCGATGAAGTTCTGCGTCAAGTTACCGATGGCGGTAATTCCGGTTTCAATGATATAGCGCGGTTCTCCGCTCCCGATTAATACATATAATAAGAGTGCGAAGAATAAGTAGAAACAAGAGGCGGCCAGTTTGGCGATGCCCTTCATCCCAAAGAATACCGTGATGGTGTAGGTGATCGCGATGATCAGTAGAATGAGGATGGTCAGCCAGTTGGACTGCGGTAGACCAAAAACCTGACTAAGTGCCATGGAAAGCAGTGGTGTGGCCAGAGAAAATGTGGTGGCAGTCCCTGCCAATAAAGCAAAAACAGCGATCAGATCGATGAGCTTGCCCCAGATGCCATCGACTCTTTTGCCGAGAATCGGGCGGCAGGCTTCTGAATATTTTTGTTTATTCCGCTTGCGTACATGAAGCATGAATCCGAAAGCCACGGCCAGAACCACATAGAAACTCCATGCAATTGGTCCCCAGTGAAACAGTGGGTAGGTGGATGCCCAGTCCTGCATACTGCCCATATCGGAGATATGAGGTTCTCCGGCATAGAGAATCCACTCACAGAGAGAATAGAACAGGATATCGGCAGCAAGTCCGGCGGTGAACATCATCGAACCCCACTTGAAACCGGAGTATTCGGGCTTTTCGATATTGCCTAGTTTGATGGCACCATATTTGGAAAATGCCATGTAAAGGGAGCATAGGAAGAATCCCAGTCCGATGAGCAGGTAGTAGCTGCCAAATTCATTGCCCAGAAAAAAACGAATCGAGGCCAGCATCTTGCCGGATCCCTCCGGGTTTAACATAAATGTCCCACATAACAATACGATACAGATAAAAGGGACGATGGTTGTGACCCAATCCAATTGCTTCCAAATGCTTTTCTGCTCTGACACTTTTTTCATAACCAATCCTCCTATTTTGTTCAAAAAGTATTAAAAATAATCTATATTGAACATAATAGCACTACTAATTGGAAAATGCAAGTAGCAAATATGAAGATTTTATGACGTTTTATCAAAACCACTACAAAAAAAAACAAATTTCCTATATACTACAGAAGTCAAATAAAGGAGGAACTTTTCATATGAAGAAAATGATGATCTTACTAGCTGCTTGTGCCTTGTTGCTGAGCGGATGTACCGAAAGCCATATTGTGTCCGGCAATGCCCCCGATTACAGTGATTTACCACAGCCGGTAGGCGGTGTCGTGTGGGAACAGCTTTGGACCGACTTTGATGAAATTTATACAGATCAAGAGCTTTATCCTTTTAGCGAGACGGTCAGTGCGCAGATTGATGATGAAAAACATCAGATTCAATTCTTTTTATTGCTGAATACTGAGATCTCCCAAAAAGCGGCGGCTGAATATGCAACGACGGTGATAAAAGGACTCAATGATCTGATTGCAGAACAGAATCCGAACTATACGAATTCCACAGATACTTCCTATGGCAGTTTTGTAGAAGGTTATGAGGTTTATGTCATGGTTGCACCGGATGCAGCAAAAGATGATAAAACAACTTGGATTTTGGAAGATACGATTCCTGCAGGAGAGTATCGTGCAGTCCTTGGGGCGAAATAACCGGAGCGGGGGGATCATGCAGAATCGAAAAAAAAGAATTCAGATTTGGGTTTTACTTATGATTTTATGTGCGCTGAATGTTTGGAACATTCAGGCTTATGCATCAGCTGATTCCAGAACCTATGGTCCGTCGATTCTCGCCAATGGAGGTTATCTGGGCGGT
>JAVXIV010000053.1:0-9918 GCA_036785645.1 Hungatella sp. | reverse complement strand
CACTGCATCAGCGCCTGGGGATGCGAATATACCGTCCCAATATCTGAAATATCAGCTCCGGGGACTCCAAGCAGTGCATGATTCACCGTCAGAAAAGTCTCTGCCGCGATGACATTGCTGTGCTTAATCAGAGCGTCATAATTATCGATCACCGCTCCCGCCGATGAATTTTCAATCGGAATCACCGCATAATCAGCCACTCCACGCTCCACGTCATTCATCGCTTCTTCCCAAGTTCTGACATGGTATACATCTGCTTCTGCGCCAAAATATTGCAGCGCTGCCGCATGGCTGTAGGCCCCTTCCACACCCTGATAGACGATTTTGCTGTCCTTAAGCGGAAGTGACGGAACAATCCGAAAACCGGTTTCCATGGATTTCCCATGCTGCTCCAGAAGTTGATACTGATAGCGGCGGCTGATGGTCATCAACTGTGTAAAAATCTCTTCCGCTGCCTGTTGATGAAATGCACCATGTGCCAGCGCTTTCACAGAACGAATCTTCTGTTGTTCCCGCTCTTTATCAAATACCGCTTTACCGGTCTCAATCTTGAAATTGGCCACTTCTTTGCAGAGCTCCATTCGCTGCTCATAGAGCGAGATAATCTGCGCGTCAATCTGATCCAATTGATTTCTAATCTCCAATAAATCCACTTATCTGCCCTCTCTTACTGTCTTTTCCTGCTGCAGCATCTGCTTAATGATGCTCTGTATATAAGCTCCCGCAAACTTCCTCTGCTCCGGCTCCAGTTCCCGCATCAAAATCGGAATCCCAAATTCAATCGTCACCTGTGAAGATTTCATACGCGGATATTGTTTTTCAAAGATCTCTGCCGTTCCGGTGATGGCAACCGGAATCACCGGGCAGCCGGACTTTTCAGCAATTTTTAAGCTTCCTTCCTTAAAAGGCAGCATCTCCAAAATATCTTCATTGCGGCTACGGGTCCCTTCCGGAAAAATCCAAATAGAAATTCCCTGCTTTACTTTCTCGATACCGGCGAAAATCGTCTTGAGTGCCTCTTTTAGATTCTCTCTATTTAGAAATATACAATTGACATTTTTCATCCAATCTACGAGAAGCGGGTAAGCAGCCATCTCTTTCTTGGCTACAAAACCGATCAGCGTGGGTGTCGTCACATAACCCACAAGAATATCAAAATAGCTGCGATGATTTCCCACATACAAGACCGCCTGATCCATAGGAATATGTTCCATCCCTTTGACGGTAATCTTCGCACCCACCAGCTTCAAAATCAAGCGAAATGCACTTTGCACGATCTTTAAGCTCTGCCGATCGCGCAGATTTGGGTGCTTCTTGCCAATTAACCACTCAATAAGCAGAAGTGGAATACTCAAAATCAAAAAACCAATTACAATTACTACAACTGCGACATACTTTATCATCGTCTCTACCTCTTTTTCTATTGGTCTTATTATATAAAAAGAAAGGCGCAAATACAAGCCTAGGCGCCTTTCTTTTTTGTAATTTGTTCAAATAGCAACCCGGTGGCAAACCACAGCGGAGCAAAGTCCAGACGAATCAGACCATTGATGCTCGTCTGCCGCCCCGAATAGTCCCACGGACACATCCCACGGGTTTTCAACCACATACCGGAGAGGTATTCTGCCGTAAAAATCAAAACCATATAAAGTATGCCATGGCGTACCATGCGATCTTTTGCAGGCAGCCTTTCTCCGGGAGATACACAGAGCCATCGGTCCAGCCACTGTCCGATAGGTCCTAAGAGAGCGCCCATTCCATAAATAGGAAACATGAGAAGTGAAGTTTTACCCATCAGTCTCCAGTCCTGCAGCATCATAGATTCCACCGAGGTAAAAATCACCTCCAGACACCAGCCGGCAACTCCGCATTTCATAAAATTAATTAAATTTTGTTTGATCTGACCATAAGTTTTCATATGGTTAGTATTCACCGGAAAACCCGGTTTCTATACAACCATTACAAGAGTGGTGAAAGTAAACGGCTGCACTGCTCCTTGATTCGAATCCACAGGCTTCTCTGCAGATAGTTCTCACGCGTCACCTCTTTACAGCATTCCAAATCCTTTCGGAAAATCGTTTCCAATCGCTCCGTCGTTCGAGGATCATAGAGGATGGCATTGACTTCAAAGTTCAGTTCGAAGCTCCGAATATCCATATTGGCAGTTCCGTAGCAACTGGTGTTTCCGTCGATCATGACCCCCTTGGCATGTAGAAATCCATTTTCGTAAGTATAACACTTGGCTCCGGCCGCCAGCAAATCGCCTACATAGGAGTAGGTTGCCCAATAGACAAAGGGGTGATCCGGCTTACAGGGAATCATCAGGCGCACATCCACTCCGGATCTGGCTGCAATTTGAAGAGCCGAGAGCACGGCATCATCCGGGATAAAATAGGGTGTCTGAATATAGATACTGGTTCTGGCTTTATGAAACAGTTCCAGATAATTGTCGCGGATCTGCCTGGTACTGCTGTCGGGACCACTGACAATTATCTGAATTCCCAAAGGTTCCTTGGTGCTTTGCCGTACCGGTTCTTCTCCAAGTTCTTCCCCAAGCTCCTGCCCCACTCCAAAGTACCCGGCATCCTGAAACAGATTCTCTCTTGTAGCATAATTCCAATCCAGTGCAAACCGAATCTGCAGACTGTAAACTGCCCCTCCGCAAATCTTCAAATGGGTATCCCTCCAATATCCAAACTTCGGATCCTTGGAGATGTATTCCTTGCCGATATTGAACCCACCCACGTAACCGATCTTGCCGTCGATGACCACGATCTTTCTATGATTTCGGTAATTAAGGCGCAGCTGCAAACGTCCCAAGAAAGCAGGAAAGAATTCTCCGATCTGAATTCCGACCGCTCTTAACTGATTCCAGACCTTGTCCGGCATAAAACGACCGCCCATACCATCATATAGAATCCGTATCTCCACTCCGGCTCTCGCCCGCTCGATCAGAATCGGGATCATGCTCTGAAACAGCTCATCATTTTTGATGATGTAATATTGGATATGAATATAATGCCGGGCGCGCTTCATCTCTTCCCGCAGATCCCGAAATTTTTCTTCTCCATCTGTGAAGATATCCACCGTATTATCCACTGTCAGCACCGCACCGGAGCTCTCTAGATTATAAAGCACCAGCTTCTCCAAGTCCTGACGACGTTCATCGGACAGATAACGGTGTTCTGCACTCATCAGCGCTTCTTCCTGATTTTCTACCGAATAGCGTAATTTATCCTCCACCCCCTTGACACGAAACATCTTGCTCTTTCGATAATCCTGGCAAATCATCAGATACAGAAAAAATCCAAAGATGGGAATAAAGTACAAAACCAAAAGCCAGGTCCACACCGCCTTGGGATCTCTGCGTTGGAAAAATACAATCACGACCGATAAAATCAGATTAATATAAAGCAGATTTTCCATTGCCCAACCCCAAGCGGTTGTCAGCATATCCCATATCGCCATCGCTCATTCCTCCTGCTATGTCTCTTTCTATATTATTTTATCATATCACAAAAAATGCGACCTATTCAACAAAAAACGATTGCCGGCTGCATTTATCTTTTTCATTTTTGTGATGGAATCTGCATCTTCTTGATCATCGGTTCTCTGCCACGCATGAAATCAATTTCGTAGCCGTTGACTTCATAGATCAATCCAATATATTCTCCGGTATCCAATACCGCACTTACAAAACGGATCTTCGCACCCGGGGTAAAGCTTCCCTCTGGCAGAAGATCCGACAATACAAAGTCTTCACTGTCTAAAGATTTATTCAATAAATCCTTTTTAAGCTGTGCTCTATTTAAAGTACCTGCAGCATGTTGTTCCAAAAGATAGACCTGTACCGCCGCAGAAACCAGTTGCGTCTCTGCGAGATAGCGTTCCTCCTTCGTATTTTCAATATAGGCTGCGTAAGAGGGAACCACAATGGCCGTCATAATCGCCATAATCACGATAACAATCAGTACTTCAAGCAAAGTAAAGCCGCTATTTTGTCTTCTATATAACCGTTTCATGCGATCCCTTTCCACCACACATCGTGGAGAATCGTTTCATTTGAATTTTCATTAAACGGTTTTCAGTTTAGCATAGAAGATATGCTCTTTCAAGGAATTCGGCGGCATGCTCCACTTATGGCTAGTGCGAAAAATCAGCCTATATATTGTTACTTCACGTGAGCGATCAGGGTGCTTCCATCTTCAGAAACGTCAATCACAATGGTGTCTCCCGCACGCACCTGATCTCCCAAAATAATCTTGGCTGCCAGAGTTTCTACGTGCTTTTGTAAATATCTCTTGAGCGGACGTGCTCCGTAAACGGGGTCATAACCATGCTCCACAACAAAGCTCTTGGCTGCGTCTGTCAACATGACCGACAACTCCCGCCCTGCCAGCCTCTGATTCAAATCCGCTACCAACAAGGTAATGATATTGCCAATATTACTCTTCGTCAGCGGTTTAAACAAAATCACCTCATCCAGACGGTTCAAAAATTCCGGACGGAAATGTGCACGTAGATCACCAAGTACCATAGATTCTGCTTCCGATGTGATCCGACCCTCTTCATCAATTCCATCCAGCAAATACTGGGAACCGATATTGGATGTCATGATAATGATCGTGTTCTTAAAATCTACGGTTTTTCCGGTGGAATCCGTGATGCGACCATCGTCCAGTACTTGCAGCAGCACATTAAATACATCCGGATGTGCTTTTTCTACTTCATCAAACAGGACAACACAGTATGGTTTTCTGCGAACCGCTTCCGTCAGCTGACCGCCCTCATCATAGCCCACATATCCGGGAGGTGCACCAATCAAACGAGCCACGGAGTGTTTCTCCATATATTCACTCATATCAATTCGCACCATATTGGATTCATCATCAAACAGACTTTCTGCCAATGCTTTGGCAAGCTCAGTCTTGCCCACACCGGTTGGTCCTAAGAAAAGGAACGAGCCAATCGGTTTACTTGGATCTTTGATTCCGGCTTTGGAACGGATGATCGCTTCCGTAACCTTCTCAACCCCCTCATCCTGACCCACAACTCTCTGATGAAGAACTTCATCCAAGTGAAGCGTCTTGCTGCGCTCACTCTCCGTCAGCTTCGTCACCGGAATCCCGGTCCACCTAGAGATGATTTTGGCAATCTCGTCCTCTCCTACACTTTCATGAACCAAACTCAAATCCTGCTGTTTCACCTTCTCTTCTTCTGCTTCCAGCTGTTTTTGAAGTCCCGGCAAGGTTCCATACTGCAGCTCTGCTGCCTTATTCAGGTCATAAGACTGCTGTGCCTGCGCAATCTGTTGATTGATCTTCTCAATCTCCTCCCGCAGGGAAGACAGGCGCTCCACCGATGCCTTTTCGTTCTCCCATTGAACCTTCTGTGTCGCAAATTGGTCATGAAGTTCTGCCAGTTCTTTTTGCAGATCTGCCAAACGATCCCGGCTCAGCCGATCTGTTTCTTTCTTGAGTGCCGCTTCTTCGATCTCCATCTGCATGACTTTTCTGGAAAGTTCATCCAATTCGGTCGGCATGGAATCCAGTTCCGTTTTGATCAATGCACAGGCTTCATCTACCAAATCGATGGCTTTATCCGGCAGGAAACGATCCGAAATATAGCGATCAGACAACACGGCCGCAGATACCAATGCAGAATCGGTGATCTTCACTCCGTGGAATACTTCATAGCGTTCTTTCAATCCACGCAAGATGGAAATGGTATCCTCTACGCTAGGTTCTGCAACCATAACCGGCTGGAATCGTCTCTCCAAAGCAGGATCCTTCTCAATGTATTTACGGTACTCATCCAAGGTCGTCGCACCGATACAATGCAGCTCCCCTCTTGCCAGCATGGGTTTTAACATATTGCCCGCATCCATGGATCCTTCTGTCTTACCGGCTCCGACAATTGTGTGCAGTTCATCGATGAACAGAATAATCTGTCCTTCACTCTTCTTTACTTCCTCCAGCACCGCCTTTAAACGTTCCTCGAATTCTCCTCGGTACTTGGCCCCTGCTACCAGTGCTCCCATATCCAATGCAAATAACTTTTTATCCTTCAATCCTTCCGGAACATCTCCGCGCACAATCCGCTGTGCCAAGCCTTCGACAGCTGCGGTCTTACCAACGCCGGGTTCTCCGATTAAAACAGGATTGTTCTTCGTCTTACGTGAAAGAATGCGAATGACATTACGGATCTCGCCATCTCGCCCGATCACCGGATCCAGCTTCTGTTGTCTGGCTCTCTCAACCAAATCATAGCCGTATTTCTCCAACGTATCATAAGTCACTTCCGGATTATCACTGACTACACGTTGATTCCCACGAACCGTGGTAAGGGCTTTTAAAAATGCTTCTCGGTTAATCGCATACTGCGCAAACAAGCTTTTGATCTTCCGATCAGGCTGCTTCATCAGAGCCAAGAACAGGTGCTCGACCGAGACATACTCGTCTCCCATGCCCTTCGCCTCGTCCTCCGCATGAATCAAGACCTTGTTCAGATCATTGCTGACATAAACTTGACTTCCTCCGCTGACTTTCGGAAGCTGTTCCACCGCCTGTCCCACTTCATGTAGAAACTGTTCCTTGGAAATGTTCATCTTGGTAACCAACTTCAGGATCAGACTATCCTCCAGCGTCAACAAAGCATAGAGCAGATGTTCCTGTTCAATCTGCTGATTGCCATGCTCATAAGCCAGTTTCTCGCAGTTTTGTACTGCCTCTATGGATTTCTGGGTAAATTTATTAATATTCATGTAATTTCCTCCATTCGAAACACCAAATAAGCGCTAATTGCTTTATGTGTTCTATAATTAATATAACACGCGTTTTTGGCACTGTCAATAGGAGAGTGCTAATTTTTATATTTTTTACAATTTTACCTTGCTTTCTTTTTGGTTTTTTTATGCAGGTACATTTTGGCATCTACCTGTGCCAAAACAGCCTCCGGAAATACGAATTCTCCTTCCGATACATAGACAACTCCATGACTCACAGACATCGGGTAATCTCTTACAGTCTGCGCAATATGTGCATCCAACTCACACAGCATATTCTGCGCAAATTCCTCTCTGCACCCGGGCAGAATGGCGATAAACTCATCACCGCCAATCCTACACATCAGGTCTTCTTCACGTCCCAATGTGAGCAAGGTATCTGCTACCAGTTTGAGATACTCATCCCCATCGGTATGACCAAAATAATCATTAACTACCTTAAGTCCATCCAAATCCATCATACACACCGAGAACTCGGCCGGCTTTTCCATCAATGCATTCAAATTCTGTAAGCAGTAGCGGCGATTATATAATCCTGTTAAATCATCCCGAAAAGCCATATCTTCCAACTCTTCTTTTTTTCCTTGATCAATGGTAACATCGGAAATCAAATGTGCATATGCCATTCTGCCATCCCACTCAATGGAAAAAGATTCTACATAAAACGTTTTCCCGTTGCGAGGACAAAAAGATTCATAGACCAAGGTCTCGGTTTTATGTTCATACGCACGCAGATGTTCCATAAGCTCACACGGTTCTCCGCAAATGTGCCGTCCGGTTTCCGGATTGTAAAATAGCTTCTTTGCAGACTGATTCACATAGAGCACATCACCTGTTTTTTCTTCTATAACCACAATCCAATCTTTGAGACCGTCCATAATCGCAACCAACAAGCTCATTGATTTTTCGATCGCTTTTGTCTGGTTTTTCAGTTTGCGCTCTCTCTCCTCCAACTGCATAATCATCTTATTGAAAGAATCTGAAAACTCACCTAAAAAGCTCACCCTCTGACCATAATCCCCATTGGCTACTTGATTAGCCTGCCACGTCAGGTGCCGAAGACTTGCCTGCAGCTCATTTAACTCACTTGCCAGAAAATTATATCTGCCGGGTGTGGCTCCTTCAAAATGACCTCGTGACAAATTTCGAACCAATTCATTGGCCTCGGATACACATTGAGCAAGATAAGAGATCATCTCCTGTAAATCGCATAGTCCTTCCGATTTCGTTTCCAGTTTTTCTGTAATCGGCTTATTCAAGATAATACTTTTAATTTGAGATAATAATATCTCTATCTCTTGTTCACTCATAGTTATTCCTCGTTTGTGGGATTGATGTGTGCTTCAAATCTGCATACACGGGAACCGGTTGCCCAGCAATCAATTTCTGTGACCACATAGTTTTTCTTCGTATAGACTTTTAATACACCCGCCAAAAAACCTTCATCATAATTGCACACCGTCTCCCCGGTTACGGGCAGTCCCGAGCAATCCAGATCTTCTCCTATGGTCAGCATCGCACACCCGGTTTCCAAATCAAATGTTTCAATCCTCAAAATACCGATTTTATTGGTTTCCAATACGCTTTGCAGCTGTGCTATAA
Organism: Hungatella sp.; assembly: GCA_036785645.1. GTDB lineage: Bacteria > Bacillota > Clostridia > Lachnospirales > Lachnospiraceae > Hungatella_A. Next base: position 1,532 of record JAVXIV010000053.1, on the reverse strand, counting down.
ATTCATCAAACGGAAGTGTGATATCCAGCATATGATTGGCAAACTCCTTGCCTGCCAATTCTCCCGCACTCCGAAAAATATCGATGGTGGCTGCATTGCCATAGCGTTTGGACAGTTCATCCTTGATGGTATACTGAAGCAAACGATATACAAATACGGGCATGCCTTCTCCCAGATTTTTCCTGCCACTTTTTACATCGCCTATATTCTCCCACAAAAATTTGTTTTCATCCATACCCTTGAACATATTCAGCATCCTTGTTTCCTCCTTTGTATTTGATAAAAGCCCTATAAATAAAAACAGCTGCAAAATCAACGCATACTATGCCTCAATTTGCAACTGGCAAACTTACCATGTTCATGATGAAGTCCCTTTAGCTTTGTGCCATCACTTTTCAATGATTTTACCCAACCTACCACCTATTCTTTTCTATGTAAAGTATACTATAGATGAGGGGAAATTGACAAGTGCATTTGCATCAATTTGCCGGCTTGATAACAGTAGCCGCTATCTCTCTCAAGATAACGGCCATTGTCTTATAAACTACTTTATTTTGCTTTTACCACGGATAGAATCTCTCCTTGGAACGTATCATACAGATCTAACTCATCCGTATAGGTTACTACGATCTTATCGCCTACTTGGATACCGGTGAGATCAACCGGTTTTTTCTCATCGATCGGGAAAACGTACGCATTTTTATCTGCATCTACCACGGTAAACATAAAATCTTTCATCTCATCCATCGTACATTCCAGAGTCTTGGTTGCCTCTGCCATGGTGGTTTCTACTATGCTTTCCTCTGCTGCCGGTTCTGCAGCGGTGGTTTCTACTGCGCTCGGAACAGGTGTTGTGGTTTCCTGTGTTTTCGTGTTTCCGCAAGCGGATAGTGTAAGTGCTGCTGCCGCTGCAATCAGTAATGTTTTTCGTTTCATCATGTGCCTCCATAGGTTGTTTTTCGCTAGCAAAAGCATCCTATCACACCAATCGGCAAATAAAAAGTCACTTTCGTATTTCGTAATGAATCTTATGAAAATATTCAGGATTACCTGCTCCGATTCTTTGTTGCCTCTGCCCATATGATTTTCGCTATGCTCAAAACAGACCTTGTGAATTTATTCATCTGCAAAACGAAAGACCTCTTCCACGGTCTTTCCAAATACCTTAGCGATATCCATTGCTAATTTCAAAGAAGGATTATATTGTCCCCTTTCCAAATGAATAATTGTTTCTCTACGCACTCCAACTTTATTGGCAAGTTCTTCTTGGCTTAATGCAAACGCAGTTCGAAACACCTTCATGTTCGTAATCAAAGTAGACATCATTCGACCTCCGCACCCTTGACTTCTCTGTCTATTACGATAAAAGCAATGGTTTGAAATAACTGGATGCTTCCAACCAACAGCAGGATAACTCCAGCATCTATTATCAATGGTGTTCGCACTATCAACAGATAAACTCCCATAAGGCTTAAGCTAATCGTTACGATGTTCAAAGTTACTCTTCTGGCATCCGCATAATGTTCTCTTTG
>JAVXIV010000052.1:7074-9941 GCA_036785645.1 Hungatella sp. | reverse complement strand
CGGAGCATAAACTGCATAATCCTCCTGATTGCCGCTAAGCAATTTTTTATAATATAAGATTGGCAGCAGGGTTGCAGAAAAGAAGATGGTGCTGCGCCCTTTACCGAGGCATTCCTGCAGATTCTTGGCCGGATTCATACAGAATAACTTTAACAAAAACCGGCCATCCGGCTGAAGCTGACTATAAATGCGATAGGAATCATCCACCCGGTCAAAAATTCCCAGAAAATTGCGAACCGCAAAATAGAAATCCAGAACCTGATCCCGATCTGCAAAGTCAGAATGCTCTTCCATAAATACTTCCAGTTCCCCAAATAAGGTCATCAGAATGCTCACAAAGGAATTGATGCCGGGAAGAATCTGATAACCCTCAGCTTCTCTCTTGATTTCCAGCAGTAGCTTATTGCAGCGCTCCGACAGCTTCACCAGCTTCGGAGACATGTCCTTCCATAATTTCTTCATCAGCAAAAAATCTTCTTTGATCAAACCGGCACTGTACATCTCTCTGGCTCGCGGAACCAGATTGTGCGCCTCATCCACCAAAAACAGATATTCCCCGGTCACGCCCTCTGCAAAATAGCGTTTCAAGCGCACATTGGGATCAAAGACGTAATTATAATCGCAAATAACTCCATCCACCCAGTTACTGATATCCAGACAAAGTTCAAAGGGGCATACTCGGTATTCCTCGGCATAGCGCAGCACCACTTCTCGCGTGATCCCGCGCTCCTGATGAATCGCCTCATAAACCGTATCATTTACCCGATCATAATGCCCCTTTGCATAAGGACAGGCATCCGGATTGCACTCCGGCGCATCCAAAAAGCAAAGTTTTTCTTTTGCGGTAATCGTCACGGTTTTAAAGTAGAGTCCATGCTCACGCAGGAGATCAAAGGTGTCTTCTGCGACACTTCTGGTGATCGTCTTGGCGGTCAGATAAAACAATTTCTCTGCATACCCTTCCCCCACAGCCTTCAGTGCCGGATATATCGTCGATAAGGTCTTTCCGACACCGGTTGGTGCCTGAATAAACAGATTCCGTCTGTGCGTAATACAGCGATAGACCGACACCGCCAGATCGCGCTGACCCGGACGATATGCATAGGGAAATTCCAAATCTCGCAGAGAGGCATCGCGGCGCAGTCCATTCTGATATAAGTATCTCGCCCATTTTGCATATTCGTGAATCAAGCCCTCAAACCACTGTTCCAATTCCTCATAACTTTGATCTACCTGAAACCGGCGAATTGCCTCTGTTTCAAGGTTACAATAAGTCACCTGTAGGGTAATGCCAGAAAGCTGATGATCAAACGCATAAAAATATCCATAGCACATAACCTGTGCCATATGAATAGGAATCGCTTCTTTTAAATAATCAATATCAAAATAGACCCCCTTGATTTCATCTACCGTAATCCCCGCAGCCTCTTCTAAGATACCATCGGCACGCCCCTCTATCAGCAGGTTGAATTCCGGTTCCTTCACCGTATGCTTTAAGGAAACCTCTGCCCGGTAATTTGCACCCATTTTCTTTTGAATCTTCCGATGAATGCGGCTTCCTGCCTGCATGGCATCTTTTTCTGCCGCCGCAGTCTTGCGATTATCCAGATCTCCGGAACGAAGGACAAACTCCACCAGATTACGAACTGAGATCTTTATATTTCGTTGTTCCTCCGTATCCACAAGCTTCCCCTTTCCAAACCAAAAAAAGAATTGTAAGCATCACACTTACAATCCTTCTTACCGACATGCACTTATGCTGCCGTGAATCTACTTGGTTTCCTAGTCTCTAAAAATGCCTCGAAGTCTTCATTCGTACCATTAAATTCAACAGTTAATACTTGAGTCAAATCTAAACTCAAAACTCCCAGAATCGATTTTGCATCTATAATAACACGGTTATAAAATACATCAATATCAAAATCGCACTTGGTAGCAACGGCAACAAACTCTTTTGCATCTTCCAAAGAAGGTAACATAATTCTTGCCTGTTTCATAATCTCAACTCCTTTTTATAAAGAATCAACCACTTGGTGATGATTACTTTATATCACGATTGTCGAATGTTGTCAATTTTTATTTTTCGGGAACGTTGCCGATATTTATTGGTTGTTTTTACTTATTTTTTCGGCATTTTCAATTCTTTTTTAGCTGTTTTTTTTAATTCTTTTATCAAAAAGTAAGCTTTTGATTCTTATAAGATCTTCCTTTTCGGCAATTTGAGGAATTTTGATCCTGCGTTTTGGCAAATATAATAAATTCGTAACTGTTCAGAGGAGGGCATATTCTTTCACATTCTTCATGGTCATCACTCGGTTTTCCGTAAGAACCAGATCCATACGCAGATCATGGGCTTCCATCGGGATCTCATCACATAAAAGCAGTTCTCGGCAAAGTGCGATTTTGCAGCCGGGAACCTCTGCCAAATAACGATCATAGTACCCACCTCCATGCCCCAGACGAATCCCGGTGGTGCTGCAAGAAAGGCAGGGTACGATTGCAAGTTCCAGCTTCTCCGGAGGAATCACCGGACAAGAAGCATCGGGCTCCGGAATACCATAGACCCCCGGATGGGTATCCGTCAGGCACATAATCCGCCGAACCTCCATCCGTCCCTCCAAAAGGCAGCGGGGGATTCCTACGATCTTCCCCATCGCCAGAGACGCTTCCATCACCCGCCGTGTATCAATCTCGCGCGCCGTTCCAACATAGCAGAAAATCACTTCTGCCCTGCGATATGCCTCCAGCTGCATCACGGACTCTGCAATCTGCGCATCTGCCCTCTCAATATAGCGTGCATCCAGTTTTAGGAGTCTGCACTTCATCTCCTGACGCAGCCACTGCTTTCGATCCTTCATGTCCTGCTT
>JAVXIV010000052.1:0-6974 GCA_036785645.1 Hungatella sp. | reverse complement strand
TCCTGCTTCCAATCCTTTTTTGATCCAATCCTTATTCATCCCAGTTGTGGTAGGTTGCCTGAACATCATCATCCTCATCCAACAGATCCAGAAGCCGATTCATCTTCTTGATGGCATCCTCATCGGTGAGCTCCGTAAAGGTCTGCGGAATCATCGTAACTTCTGCCTCCATCATCGGAATCTTTGCCGCTTCCAGTGCTTCACGCACAGCACTGAAATCATCCGGAGCAGTCAGCACCTCAAAGCTCTCTTCTTCCTCAGAGAAATCTTCTGCTCCGGCATCGAGAGCGAGCATCATGAGTTCATCGCCATCCATCTCGCACTCTTCTTTGTCGATGAGGATCTGACCTTTTTTATCAAACATATAGGATACACTGCCCGGCATCCCTACATTGCCGCCGCCTTTGGTAAAGGCACTTCGGACATTGGCTGCAGTGCGGTTTTTGTTGTCCGTCAAGGTATCTACGATAATGGCTACCCCATTGGGACCATAACCTTCGTAAGTCAGCACCTCATAATTGACAGCGCCGGCATCTCCTGCTGCTTTCTTGATCCCACGATCAATCGTATCATTGGGCATATTATTCGCTTTGGCTTTCGCAATGACGTCGCGAAGTCTGCTGTTTTTATCCGGATCCGCTCCGCCTTCTTTGACTGCTACTGCAAGTTCTCTGCCAATCACGGTAAATATCTTCCCTTTGGCAGAATCGTTTCTCTCTTTTTTATGTTTAATATTGGCAAACTTTGAATGTCCTGACATGGAACAACACTCCTTTTCTACTTTTCATTGGTTCTGATTTCATCTGTTCAATACAGATATCGTTTTATTTTATCACCATTTTGGAGATAAGGCAAGGGCAACAAAAGTCCAAGCTTACAGAAAGTATGAGCTTCTCACACCTTCTCATCCTCTAGTACACCCATCATAAATTCATGCACCTTTTCCCCACAGGTACCATCCGGATTGGCCATGACCTGCTCGAATTCTTTCCTCTGCCGTCCTCGGATCCCATCCAATCTGCCCTTTACCAAATCCTCCAAAAACTCCCGAAAAGAGAAAAAGGCACTTTCTTTACGGAAGAATGCAGCATATGGTGATATTTTCTCAAATCCATCTTCACCCTTCTTTAGACGTGCATAGTCTGCCGCCGAAAGGGTAGGGTAAAATTGCTCGTAGGTCTCGTTCTCCACATCAATGACTGCGATCGCCTTATCAAAGGTACGCTGAATCAAGAGCGAACCATCATCTATCTTTTTTACCATAGCACCGGATGCCATCACCCTGGGATCATAAGCTTTCTCTTCCCGATCCGACATCTGCCAAAAATCGCTTACCAGCATGGTAGATGCTCCGGTTGCTTTATCGATTTTCACCATTCCATTCGAAAAAGCCGGTGCTACCACCATCCATCTTCCCATGTCGATTAAGCTGCCATGTACGAAGTTCTGACCTTGAGGTCCATAGGGCCTGCAATGCAATTCATCCGGCATCGCATAGGAGCGAATTTCCGTTGTCTTTTGATTCCAACAGATCACGTCTCCGCTCTGCATCTCAGCCAACCAGACATACTCTCCGTCCACCGTAATTCCGGTATAGGTGACGCCCTCCGCACCTATGGTATGCAGGTGATAAGTGCCATCCTTCATAGAAAACTGCAAAACACGATTCGTATAAGACGCTGTGATCCACAGGATCTCTCCGGAGACGGCACAGCCACAGGTAATCGATTGGTTTGTGGTATCCGCATTCCCCACCAGTTCCTGTATGCAGTTCTCATGAAATTTCCAATCCTCGGTACGAATATCATATTCCATCAGCGGTTTATAGGCACCCGGCAGATAAAATATCCGATCTTGATAAGCGATCACTCGTTGATAAAGCATCACATCCTCCTGCTCCGGCAAGGTCGCATAAAATTGATGCGTTTTGATCTGATAGCTCACCGGCATTTTTGCCATACCCGGACAGAGGAAGATCGTATCCCCCCGGGCAGTCAAAGATGGATACGTAGAGGTCCATTGGAACTGATCCTTGACACTCCCCTCTAGCTGAAGTTCTCCGGTATACACATCCATCCCAAGCAGAGCGTTACAAGATCCACTCGTCACCCAAAGACGATCTCGGCACTTGACCATATCGGTCAAAAGCACTCTCCTTTTTTCCTCTTCTGTAAAATCATTTCTTATCGTATTATCAAAAACAAAAACCGGTTTCCCCACAGCTTCAAACAGATTCACAACCGAAGTCGATTCTTCTCCGATATAGCCATCCGACAAAGCAATCGTCTTCTCGATTTCCGGTGTCTGATCGAAAACGCCTAGTTTGTTTTCCAAAAAATAGGTAACTAAGTTGCAATATTTTTGCCAAAGCTGTGGTCTCATAGACTGGATCGTTGCCTCCAAAAGTGGATGGGGACGCCAAATCAAGGCTACTTGATCCTGTTGGGCAAAGATATCACAGACATATTTTATTTTATCTAAGAGCATTTCTCCATCCTTTAGAAAACAGCCAATGCTCGTATTGAGCATGAGCGTTTTCTTCCCCGCCAGCACCGGTTTCCAATCCTTGGGAAGCTCTGCTCCTTTTTGGCAAACATGGATCACCTGATCGATTTTGGGCGAACCAAGCGGTATCATCTTCGGATAACACCGCATCTCTTTACAGAACTCTTTGGTAAATTCCGACTGCATAACCATATAATCCACATGAGAGAAGGCAGGAAATTCAACCTGATCATACGCTCCTGCAGTAATGTAATAAGGAACATACACGAGCTTTTCGACATATTTCTTCAATTCCGAAGAATAAAAAGATGGCTGAATACGAGTGATATAGTTCTCTTGATCATAGGGATTATGTATATAAGCAAGCTCAGGACGCATTAATTCCAATGAATAATCCTGATAATGCGTAATGAGAACCTCTTTTGGAAATCGATCACCATCATAGCAGTACTTCCATTTTTTTTCATGAGCTTCATAGCGATAATATGGAAGGGGCATCACACAGCACTCACACCTGCTATCTTCTTGACATGCCTTCCAAACGCTCTCCAAGCTATCCCACATCTCCGCTTTATAAGGCATGAATACCACCTGATAGGTACGTGGAAGTTCTCTCACAAGCACACGGATACGATCGATGAGCGAACCCAGCAATGCCAACCGCTTCTGTGATACCGCCTCTTCCTCCGACATGAAATAAGCTTCCTCACAGTACTGTTCCAATAAAGGCACCATGGAACTATCATCCGGTACCTGTTTCTCAATGGTCTCTCCGATTGTAGCGGCTGCTTGTTGACACTCACCCAAAAGGATCTGTCTCTCTTCCAAAGCTTCCGTAATCATCACCACTTCATGCATTTCCTGCATGGAAGTCAAGATCTCCTCCAACCGCCTACTCACCATTTTGCGCATAGCATGACCTCCTTACCCTCTGCCTCACTCCGCCTTCACAGCAGAGATTGTTCGATTAATTGTTTTATTTTCGTAGAACTGGTGTCTTCTGTATAGGGAAAAAACACCATCTCGGCTCCCTGTTTTTCCAAAAATTGTTTATCTGCCAACCAATCCGGATTGTTCTGATAATCACTGCCGGAAAACTTGCAATCAAATTGAACCATTCGAAAAGCATCCTTGATGCCACCATAGGATAAGGGGATCTCTATCACCTCATCCACGTAACGACAGGCCTTCACGATCTCCATTCTCTCCTGAAACGGAATAAATGGATTGGCTTTCTTGTTGTGTCTGACTCCCGCATCCGGTAAAACTCCTACGATCAGATAGTCACACTGCTCCTTCGCCCGTTTAAACATATTCAGATGGCCAATATGAAATAAATCAAAGACTCCGGCAATATAACCGACCGGATATTTCTTGGGCACTACCGCTTGATCAGCGGAAGCAATGACCATCGAATTTCGTTTTTTCGCATAGTTCACATTGGGATCATAAATACAATAATCCGTGATTCCGATACGCTGTAATTGACATATGACACCGGCATATTTTTTCACACAGATGATAATTCTGCTGTCTTCCTGTGAAATATCCTTTAGATACTCCGCAGATTTGATTGGAATGCCCTCTAGCTCACTTCCCCACTTGGAACTGTCATTATCCACAATCGCATCAATTTGGTAGTCTTTTCGAAACTGCACCAAAAACCGATTTGTAAAATTCCCGGATCCAAATAATATGATTTTTTTGTTTTCGGCATTGAAAAAAATATCCACAAAAATCCTGCGATATTCATCACCGGAATAATTCATTCTTTGGCGATTGGTATTGGTAACCTCCGGATTACGCCGCACTTTTTCATAAAAAATCCGCAAGTCACTCTGATGCCGAACCTCCGCAATGGATCTGCACATATCGTTCTGCCAGATTTCTCTTTGTTCTTCTAGATGATATCGCTTCCAAAAATAACGAATGGAAACAATCGCTTCTAGCTCAGTATCTCCGACATATAAAACCTCCAACATCTTATATATCATCGCATTGGCCGGATAATTTTCCTCATAAAATTCCTGATCATAAAACAAATATCTTCCCTCATCCCAAAAACAGTTGAGCGGAACCAGATCCCAATAACCTCTCTTTAAGATAACTCCTAAACTCGTCTCCCTTTCCCCATCTACATGTTCCGAAGATTGCAGAATCAAATGGCAGAATCGGTCAACCTCTTTTATAAATTCTTCCACATCTTGTTTTGCCAATCTACGCAGATAATCCGTTGCTATCTCTTTGTTCACATAAGGCATAAGATATGCATGGTCTTGAACCGTTCCTCTTAGGACATGCAAACCATGAGCAGCTAAGTCCTCCGCGTTGTCTTCTAATGCTTTCAATTTCCAATTGCCCTCAGGATACAGAATCCGCTTTTCTACGGTTTGATTGCTGCGTATGATCGTAGCAACTGCATTCTCTTTTCCGCGATCCATGGACAGGGTGACATGCAAGACATCCTCAAACACCTCATCAGAGGAGTATTCAATTAAATATGCATTGGCCATCGCATGGAATAAGCCATTCTTGATCAGATCTTTGTACAGATATTCTTCCTCCAAGAACACAGAATCCGGATGATCATATCTCGGAAAATAGCGAGTGCCCAACTCCTCTTTTGGTAAATAATTTTCCGCATAAATCAGCTGCGGTGAAAGCAAATCCGGTAAAACCGAATAAAATTTTCTTTGCCTCCAACCTGCCGCATCTAACATCTCACAAATTTCATCTCTGGAATAATTGCGCCCCGGGATATCACTTCGCTCCGCTGCCACAATACTGCGGTAATGATCCACTCCGTCAAAAACTCGATGGGTAAACGGATCTCGGTCTCCGCAAAAGTAGCGAAGTCCCAAACGATTTTCCATACCTAACAGAACTCTTCCATGTGCGTTCAGCAGTGTCTTCCATGCAGAAAGCGCCGGTATCGGATGCTCGAGATACTCCACTTCGCCGATCACCACAATATAGTCAAAGGCACCTACATGCTCTGCCAAAAAAGTTTCTTCCAACGAAGTTTTGACGGTTTGCGTGAATACCTTAGCACAATGTTCCTGTAAAAATTCTGAAACAGCACTTTCAGAATCTCCGATATAAAGGATTTGCCCATGAGGATCAAAATGATACCAATTCAGCAATCCTTTGGGAAATTCCCATACCAGTCTGTCCGCAATCTCCATTTTATGGTTCCTCCTTCTCGCCGGTTGTCCAAATAGTTTTTTCTTTTAAAAGAATTTCAAATCTTCATGATAAGTATTCTGCCACATATTGAGTTTCTTTAAGACCGGTTCCACCGCATCTAAATTCTTCCTGCTTAGCCCCATAATGATGCCCAGCTTGCCACAGGGTTTTCCAAGCTCCGCCAGCGTGATCACCGGACACTCAAGCAGTAAGTCCGGGTTTCCGTCTTTCGCCGTCACGATAAATCCTTGCAGCTTGATTCCTTTTGCCTGAAGATACCGGGCATATGGAACCGCCCTGATACCCGCCCCATAAATGTATAATACAGAATGTGCTCTGCAAAATATTCGTAACAGCCATTCCTTCCGGAGCTCTTTCACATACCCCGTAAAATCACGATTTGCAAAAAAAACCGCTGGTCGCGGCTTTAAATAGAGCAATCCCAACAGCTGGATGAAGTCAAAGCCGGACATACCCTCCAACGTCTTTCTATACTTTAACAGAATCGATAGATTATAGACATTGCCCTTTCGATAGGATAAAAAAGCCGATGGCGTAAAACAAGAATAATAACCCAATTTATTCATAGCACGGATCTTATTTGTATAGTACTGCGGCAACGCATTGATGGTAGAAGGCCAATATTCGCATAATACCTGAAAAGTTTCCCGATACCATCCCCCTTTTTCTTTCAACGCTGACGTACGCAGCCCACCTCCTACCGCTAGATGGAATGCACGAAATTCATGCAGTCTGCATAGAACTTCGAAATACAAGCCAACATGAGAATAGTTGATGCGTTCCGGAATTTCGTACTTCTCCTGTAGCTTCCTCCAAGGCACTTTTGCTAACATCGTGTGCACATTTAAAATCACACCTCCAAACAGGGTTGTATACCACGCACAGTCCTGAAATAATTCATTGGCATCGGTATATTCCCGGGTTCCAATGGGACAGTCCATTCCATTCACAATCATCATATCATATCTGCGTTCCAGTGCAGAAACCACTTGCCGCATGACCGATTCGGAACAGCGTATCGCATCTCCACTCACCCAAAGGTAGTCATAGGTTTGTTCCAAACCATACTGTTCAAAAATAGACATCACTTTTCGATTGGCATGCCAAGTGGACGGTATACGAATATAATGAATATGGGTATACCGCACCATCCAGTCTTCCACAATCAGTCTGGTTTCTTCCGTTTCACTGGAATCATAATAGTAAATATCAATTCCCAAACTATGAAAATGTACTGCGCATTGTTTAAAAAATTCCTCTAC
>JAVXIV010000051.1:0-9985 GCA_036785645.1 Hungatella sp. | reverse complement strand
CGCAGTTCCGGAGACTCCGGTTGTAGCTGAAACGCAGGCAATTAAAAAATCTGCAGCTACAGGAAGCGGAATCTCATCTGCTCCTTATGATGGATATTCTATTATTGTAAATACGAATACAAATAAATATCACGTTCCTAGTTGCAGATACGCAACTGACATTAAACCGGCTAACCTTGGATACTGCAGTGATGCTGCCTATCTCAATTCCAATGGATACGCTGCTTGCAAAAGATGCCATTAAAGGAGATTCCTATGAAATTTGGACTGAGAAAACCGAGTATCAAAAAATCGATAAAGGCCAGTACTACCGGAAGAGCGAAAAAAGCTATTAAAAAAAGTATTCTTCCCGGATATGGAAAAAGCGGAATGGGATTACTAAAAGATCCCAAGAAAGCCGTATACAATAAGGTTTATAAGAAAACATCTTTTAGTATCTTTGACTTTTTTAAATAAAAAACCGCCCCTGCTTGTTAATGCCAAGTTCATATGACTAAATGCTGATTAAATAGCCAATGGCTTTTTAATAAATACAAAAGAAAAGGGGGAATAATGAGTACGTTTAAAACAAATAATAAATTGATAGCTCACAAGAATGCGGCAATAGGAAAAATGGATTCTTACATCGAAGAGCTAATTTCTTCGAAGAATCTCAAAGATAACGGAAAGGCTGATAAACTTTGCTATTGGTTAAATGACTGGGTCACTTTTCTAGATTTTGAAAAAGACTTTACTCCAATGAGTCTTCGTAGATATAAACGTGGCGAAATTATTAAGGTACATCTTGGTTTTAATGTTGGAAGTGAAGAAGGAGGTCTACATTATGCAGTCGTTTTGGACAAACAAAATGCAAAATCATCTCCTGTTGTCTCTATCGTTCCCCTCACATCTGTAAAGCCACATACAGATTTCACGAAACTAAAGAGCGGCAGTATTTTCTTGGGAAATGAACTCTTTACGAACTTAAATTCTAAAATTTCAGTGCTTGACAGAAAATTAAAATCAGACATTGATGAACTGCAAAAACTAGTAGATAACTTAGATGATAGCAATGCGACTGAACAAATGAAACTAATTGATCCAAAACTCGAAGCCGCTCAAAAAGAAAGTGACTTCTTGGATAAGACCCGTAAAGAAGTCTTAAAAATGAAGCAAGGTAGTATTGCCTTAGTTAATCAGATTACTACTGTCAGCAAGATACGCATCTACGACCCTAAGACGGATAACGACATTTTAAGCGGAGTTAAATTGTCAAATGAAAAGCTTGATATAATAGATGCCGAGGTGCTAAAAAAATATACAAATTTGTAGAATTATTCTATTGACAACCGCATATAATAAGGGTACAATGAGTACGAAAACAAAGCCGTTTACCGGCCGTATAAAAGACAATGTTTCCAGTCAGCTGGAAGCCGTATTCATTGAGACCCTGCAGAAATGTAGGGTCTTTTGCGTTTAATCCCAAAGCAAAAACCGCCCCTGCTGCAAACAGGAACGGCTTTCGCATAGATACTATTGCCGGAATGCATCCGGTCAATAGGTGCATTTTTTGTACCCTAAAATCGTACACTTACTAAAAAAGGGATGATCTCATGAACCAACAGGATCTCCGCCAAGAGTCGCAACCAGACGAAATTTTAAAATATTCAAGATTATATAATATTGTGATACCAAAAGAATTTATTTTTATGGAAAGTGAGGTATTGTATGGGAAATGAGCAAATTCAAAGCATAAATGATTGTGCTTCCATCATACGTGTTGCTATCTATATCAGAGTATCTTCCGATGAACAAGCAAAATTCGGAGATTCTATTCGTGACCAAAAAGAAAGCGGTCTATCTTATATCGCCTCACATAAAAACACGGTATTACAGGATGTATATATTGATGATGGAATATCTGGTCAGAAATTAGAACGTGGAGATTTTAAAAAGCTTCTGGATAATGCAGCAGCTGGATTGATTGATCTTATTATTTTCACAAAGCTGGATCGCTGGTTTCGTAGTCTTCGCCATTATTTGAACACCCAAGCAACCTTGGAATCTCATAATGTTTCTTGGCTTGCCGTCGATCAACCATATTTTGACACCTCTACTCCTTACGGGCGAGCTTTTGTAGCACAATCCATGACCTGGGCGGAACTAGAAGCACAAAATGATGGAATTAGAATCAAGGATGTCTTTAAGAATAAAATTTCACATGGTGAAGTAGTATCCGGGAAAGTACCACGAGGATATAAAATCGTAGATAAGCATTTGGTTCTCACCGATGAAGCTCCTATCATTTTAGATATTTTTAATTATGCTTGGAGTTCTCAATCTTTGTCAAAAACCATTCGATATATGGAAAAAGAATATAATATTGTCATGAATATTAATAATCTAAGACCAAGCATTTTGCAAAATGTAAAATATACCGGGAGATTTCGCGGAAATGAGAACTTCTGTCCGCGGATCATACCGGATGATCTATTCAATAACGTACAAAGCTGGTTAATTCGTAATCAAAATGTAAAATCCAGTCAAAAATACAATTATATTTTTTCCGGACTTCTGTTTTGTGATGAGTGCGGATACCATATGAGCGGATGCCATATTAACGTATTGGCAAAGCGTACAAGTGGGAAAGAATACCGTTACAAATATCCGGCTTATGAGTGCAAGCAATATCGCTCTTATCGAAGATGTGATAATGGTGGTGAAATTAGAGAAATTACCATAGAAAATTATCTATTAGAGCATATTGTAGAATATATGAATGACTATATTACTTCATACGAATCGAATCAAAATCCGATTACGAATAATAAAGTAAAAAAGAATGCAGTTTTGAAGAAATTAGACAAGCTGAAATCATTATATCTAAATGATATCATTCCACTTGAAGAATATAAAGCAGATCGAGAACAATTGACAAAACAACTGGATGTGATTCAAGATGTGGTTGAAGAAAGCGTTGATATTTCACGTTTAAGAGATTTTCTGTCCTATGATTTCAAAGAAATCTATCAGACTTTTGATAATCCGGAAAGGCGCCTATTCTGGAGAAGTATTATAAAAGAAATTCGTTTGACCAAAAGCTCGAATCGGCATCGAGAATATAAGATTATTTTTCTATAGTTGTTTTACCTCTAACGCAAATAGCATACCGGTAATTGGCCCGGGAAAACCGTATCCTCGGCGCGCGGGGAGTTTTCAGCGGGAGCTACGCACTATCTTCTGGTGGATCTTCCCGGTACTTATTCTCTGTCGACTCACTCAGAAGAGGAACGAATCGCACGCGATTATATCTGCTCGGGGGATGCAGGGATGACCATTGTCGTGTGTGATGCAACTTGTCTGGAACGCGGTCTGCACCTGCTGAAACAGATTTTGGAACTGGAACATATCAAAGACAGCGGATCACCGGTTCTCCTATGTATCAATCTCTGTGATGAAGCCGAAAAAAAAGGAATTGAAATTGATTTTGAATTGCTGCAGGATGTTCTCCAACTTCCGGTGGTCTCCTGCTGTGCCAGATGTCCCAAGGAACTCGCGCATCTTCGGGAAATGATTCACGAAACCTATGATCAGACGTTTAACTATTCCTGTTTAGATTTTTCACCAAAACTTCTAGCAGAAGAAACGGTCCGTTACACCAAGGTCAACTATCGGCGGCGAGAAGAGATCATCGACCGATTTGTCACCGGCCCGATCACCGGAGGACTGCTTATGGTCATGTTACTCATCGCAGTCTTTTGGCTGACGATGGTCGGAGCAAACTACCCGGCTGACCTGCTCTGGAAAGGTCTTTTTCATCTAGAGACCAAGATGGCAGAGGGAATGCTGGCACTGGGTTCTCCACAGCTGGCGGTGGATATTCTGATCTATGGCATCTATCGGGTTTTGGCTTGGGTTATCGCAGTCATGCTTCCTCCTATGGCCATCTTTTTTCCACTTTTCACACTGTTGGAAGACTTGGGATACCTACCCCGCGTCGCTTTCAATATGGATCATTCCTTTCAACGCTGTAAAGCCTGTGGGAAGCAATGCCTCACGATGGCGATGGGACTGGGCTGCAATGCCGCCGGTGTTGTTGGCTGCCGCATCATCGACTCCCCGCGTGAGCGCCTGATTGCCATTCTGACCAACACGCTGATTCCCTGCAATGGGCGTTTTCCCACTTTAATCACCTTGATTATGTTATTTTTTCTGGGTACTGCACACGGAACAGCAAGTGCTTCCATCCTCTCGGCACTTCTGTTAACCGGAATGATTCTGCTCGGAATTGCCGCCACGCTGGGAGCCTCATGGCTGCTCTCCCACACCTTGTTAAAAGGAATTCCATCGTCCTTTACTTTGGAACTACCGCCTTACCGCCGCCCACAGATCAGCAAAGTCATCGTTCGTTCCATCTTTGACCGCACTCTATTTGTACTGGGTCGAGCGGTTGTAATCGCCGCACCTGCCGGACTCATCATCTGGCTGCTTGCCAATCTCTACCTCAATGGGCAGAGTTTATTAAACTTCTTTACCGGATTTCTGGATCCAATGGGGCATTTGATGGGGCTGGATGGTGTGATTCTGGCTGCCTTTATACTGGGATTTCCGGCCAATGAAATCGTTCTGCCCATTATCCTCATGGCTTATTTGCAAACCGGTCACTTAGTGGAAATGAACGACTCCGGTGCGTTGCTAAGCTTGCTCACCTCGCACGGCTGGACTTGGCAGACCGCCATATCCATGGTGATTTTCTGTCTCTTCCACTGGCCCTGTTCTACTACCTGTATGACCATTCAAAAAGAGACCGGCAGCTTCAAGTGGACCGCAGTTTCCTTTCTGCTTCCCACCCTGCTCGGGGTCTCTCTCTGCATTGCTATAACGGCTTTGTTTCGTCTCTGCTAAATTTTCCTCGCTGCACCTGAAAGCGAAGAGGATCCATCAAAAGCTACGGCCTCCGCCTCCATGACTTCCACCGCCACCGGAGGTATGGGTCGAACTTCTGCCCGCTTGACTTCCACCGCCCATCCCGCCGCCCGGACGGTTACCACCACGGGGAAGGAACATCGTCGTGACATTCTTCGTCAGAAAATGATCCGCTTGATCCTGAAATGCGAAGTTGCAATCTGCCCGATATGCCATATTGAAATTGGCAGCCTGACTCCGTTCTTTCTTCATACTATACTGATTGATAACGCCCAGACAAGTGGTAACTGCCGCAATCCCTGCCGCAAGAATCGACAGCAGCACTTCGTACCAGCGAATGCTTCTATGTACACTGATCTTACCTGTCTCGGTATCATAGTTATACTGCCCCGACTCGATCCCTTTCTGATAATAAGAATGTACATCTTGCAAAAAGCAATCCACCGAATCTGCAAAATCGCCACGGTCGGCACCCACCCATACATCATCCAGAATTTTCTCAATTCTGCGATCGGTGAGCAGACGTATCATACCGCCGGAAGTAGATATCTGCAGCTCACGGTTATCCATATCAATCAGAAACAATACTCCGCTTTTTCCGCTTCCATATCCAAATCCGCCCTGATCATAGTAATCGTCGGCATAATCTTGTGCGCTTTTTCCTTCCGCATTCTCGGTTGTCACCACCACCAAATCAATCTTCATCTTGGCTCGGTACTCGGCGATGATACTCTCAAATCCTTCGATTTCTTCCGTAGTGAAAAGTCCGGCCATATCATAAACCCGCGGTTCGCCGTCTGCACTCGGAGTCTGCACCCCTCCTGCCCATACCGTCAGCGATCCCATCCACATCAGGCAGCAAACCACCAGAATCCGAAACACTTGCCCGATTCTCATTCTCACATTCATATCCAATACCCCACTGCTAACAAAAGTGCCGCTAAAGGAAGGAATATCTCTGCAAACAAAATCCCCAGCTTGGTGATATCCACCGGAAGTTTTCCACAGATCTTGCCGGTCTGTCCATTGCAGGCAAAATAATAGATTTTGTCACTTTTCTTCTCCCGATAAGTCAGCGTCCATACCGGCATCAGTGCATAGCGCCACTCCGGTGAGACGATGTTGGTCTCTTGCTTCTGCACCGATACCGAGCTATATTCACCGATACTGCTTTGTAGATTGGATGCAGCATAGGATTTGACTTCCTCCTCGACTCCGGGAGCAAAATCCTGTTCCTCCATGTCACGCTTCTCCGCCACAAATCCGGAGAGATATCCCATGGAAAATGGTTTCAGCCCCTTCATATCAAAAGGCAGGACACCCTCCACCAGTTGCTTATCTGCCTTTTTCAAAGCATTTCTGGTGACATGCTCAACTTTCATATTGCCTTGACGCGTCACTCCAAATTTCTGAGTCTCTGTATACTGCATCGTCCCCGCCACCCAAGTTCGTAGTTTAAGACCCTCTGCATCTAGGCTGCCATCCACCTGACAACTATAGAGCCAGTATGGAAAATAAACTCCTGTCATCTTCTCAATCTGCTCTTTTGCAAAAAAGGCTTTCGGCACATATTTCTTTTGGGCAATCCAATCGGTAAAGATCTTCGTGGCTTTTTCTTTGTCTAAGGTAAATGGCAACACAAAATCGGGATGATACTTGCCTTCAAGCTTCCCCGCCAAAACCACCGGGTTCTGACAATAGAAGCAAAACGAGGCCGCCGTAGTCTCATCTGTAACAATCTCCGCTCCGCAGCTCGGGCACGTATAGAGAAGAGCCTGAGGCTCCTGCGTCTGCTGTGCTGCCGTTTGCATGGTCGGCTGTGCTTCTGCTTGCGCGCCCGCCTGTGCTGCCTGCTCCTTAGCCGCCTTGTCCGTCTCCAAGGCTTCTAGCTGCTCTTGCGTATAATCCGATAAACAATATTCACATTTGTATGTTTGTGTGGCGGGATCAAAGGTAAGTCCTCCGCCACAGCTTGGGCATTTGTATGTAACTGTTGTCATAGCATTCTCCTGTTACCGGTTTTTAGGCTCTCGGTTTTCCGCACTGGCTGCAAAATTTCCCCATATTGACAGTTCCGCAGGTGCAGGTCCAAGATCCGTCTGTCGGCTTGGGACTTCCACATTCACTGCAGAATCTTCCGGTATTTACATGACCACATGCACAGGTCCATCCTGCCGCGGGTGCTGCCGCTTGAACGGCTGCCGGTGTTTGTCCCGCTGCTTGATTCATCTGGGCTTGATTCATCTGTGTCTGATTCATCTGGGCCTGATTCATCTGCATCTGCTGCATGTTATTATTGGAAGCAGCGCCCATGAATCCTCCTGTGGCATTCATACCGACTCCCATGCCCATAAATCCTGCCATGGAACCATTGGCATTGGAACCTGCCGCTTCCATACCGCGGGCAATCGAACCCTGCACATAACCCTCGCGAACACCCGGATCGCTGAGCATGGCACCCTGGTTGCGCATATTGATCAGCTTCTGCGATTCCTCATCATAAGAGATGCTACCCAAACCAACCGCTTGAACCTCGATACCACGCATCTTTTTCCAGTCTTCGTCCAATGTGTCTGCCATGTATTTGCCAAGTTCACGTCCTTTGGATGCCACAAAAGAGATACGGATTCCGTCCACCGACATCTGATTAATCGATGCCTGCAAAGCCTCTAGGAATTCATCCAGATATTGCGCATTGACCGTATCAATCTCGACCTTTTCCTGATTTTTGGGAATCACTTCCGAATAGAACAAAATAGGATCTGTAATCTTGATGGAATACGTACCATGCGCACGCAAAAACAGTTCTGCATTGTAGAATTGATCAAAATAGTTGATCGCATTGCGCGTTCCAAACTTGATTCCCTTGATCTCCTGCAAATTGATATAATAAACCTTCTGAGCCGTCGGAGTCACACCGCCGTAGCGCACACGGTTAAACGATTCTTTTAATGCATCCCCGAATTGCCCATTAAATAACGACGGAAGTGAGGAATCTTTGACGGTATAATAGCCTTCCTCTGCGGTATAATCCACGATCTTGCCGCCATCCACCAGCATCATAAACTGATTGGGATATACATGAATCACCGAACCATTGGAGATCGTGCCTGCGCTGCCCTTGGTGTTGGAACCCTTACGAACCTGTACTCCACCGGTGAATACCGTCTGATCTCCCATATCGTCCGGTTCGATGACTTCCAGCCATTGATCCGCCAAAGATCCGCCGATTGCTGATGCAACTGCTTTGATAATACCCATGATAAAATCCTCCTTTAAAATTGTTTATTTGATTCCATGTCACCTAGATCCATTCCGAGTTTGTTTTTTCGCGGATCGACCCTGCGAATTGCAATCACCAAAAAAATCGTAGCAACCAGTATCTGAACTACTATGCTGCAAAGATTCCAATTCTCTGTAATGAGATTTGCTTCCCGTGCCCCAAACCACTGCGTAATATGGTTGGTCTTTTGATAATTGCCAACCTGTTGTTGTATCGTAATATAGAAATTGGCCGCAGGGTTCAGCAGTAAGAGATACAAGATCCCACCGGAACTGGTCTGTTGCGCGACACTTCCGATATTCTGTGCGTAACTGTCTACATTCATCCGCCCTATCGAGAGCGCAAATACGTTGATTGCATAGCTGCCTGCCACCAAGGCAGCTAAAAAGCCATAAGATACCGCCGTAGCAATCGTAGAGCGTTTAAAAATCGAAGAAAAACAAATGCCCACACTCCCGGCTAGATAAGCGGTCACCAGATAACACAAAAGAAGCATGCAGATGTCCGAAAAAGTCACCCCACCATAGACAAAGACCAAGGATAACACCGGAAAACTGGATATAATCAATAAAAATATGGTAGAAAAGCTAGCGGCAAGTTTTCCGATTACAATCTGCACCGGAGTCATCTTCGTAGTCAGCATCAGTTCCAAAGTTCCGCGCTCCCGCTCTCCGCTGATGCTTCCCGCCGTCAGTGCCGGAATGATAAACATCAGCATTCCAAATTCCATGGTAGCTACAAAGGTGTAGAGCTCCAAAAAACTGGAATATTGAATTTCTGCGGTTACCTTCACCTTAGACACTACAGAATACATATTGAGAAGAGCCACAACCGCCAGCAAACTATTAAACACCAGTATAATCAGTGCCATACGAAAGCTTCGGGTGCTGACGGTAGTCTCCCTTCGATAGACCGGATTAATTTTCATGAGCCAACACCACCTTTTCCTCGTCATGTTCCGTAATCTGCATAAAAATCGATTCCAGATTGCCGCGTTCTCTGACAAATCCACAAATCAGCACCTCTGCATCAATCAGCTGCTGTAACAGCATCGCTTCATCCTGCCGATCTCCGCGGAATCCTACGATGATATCTTCCTCTTTGATGGTGATCGTCTCCACATAGGGATGACTTCTCAAGATACTCATCGCAGTCTCCCGATGATTGAAGATTGAAATAATCAGCGGGTTGCTGCTATTGATTCTGGATAAAATGTCATCCATATTGCCTTCGAGAGCAATTCTGCCCTGCTCAATGATGCCAATATCCGTACAGATCTCCGAAAGCTCCGGCAAGATGTGGGAGCTAATCAAAATCGTCTTTCCCTGTTCCCGCAGTTCTTTTAAAATCTCCTTCAGTTCATATCGGGTCCGTGGATCCAGTCCGGAGGTGGGTTCATCCAAGATAAGCAGCTCCGGATTATGAATCAAGGCTCTGGCCAAGCATAATTTCTGCTTCATTCCTCTGGATAAACCATCCACGTAGAAATCGACCTTTTCATCCAAGCCCAACTGACCCAGCAGCTCTATATTGCGTTTTCTGGCATTGAGACCATCAATCCCATAACAAGAAGCAAAAAACTCCATGTACTCCATGACCTTCAGATTATCATACACCCCAAAAGAATCCGGTACATATCCAATCTTCTCTTTCAGCTTTTGCGGCTGATGAATCGCATCGATTCCATCAATGAAAACGGTTCCGCTGTCAGGCAGAAGCAAACCGATCATTGCCTTGATGGTGGTCGTCTTGCCGGCTCCGTTGGGCCCCACAAATCCATAGAGTGCCCCATCTTCA
>JAVXIV010000050.1:0-10012 GCA_036785645.1 Hungatella sp. | reverse complement strand
AAGCTTGACGCTGCTTTCCACAGCTATTTTTCCGCCCTCTGAATAGTTACATAAAATAAACCTATCATAACCTATAACGATGCAAAAGATGAAAGGAGAACTTGTAATGAAGAAATTGTTGGGAATTGCGCAGGAATACCTTGACCAGATGTCACTTTGTGATATGGGATTACTGAAATTTTGTCTGTGCGCTGCAGGAATGTTGATTGGAATTGCCATTCCAAAGAAAGGAAAAACCGGAGTAGCGATCGTAGCGAGTGGAGTTTTTGTGATTACTTATGTACTGCTGATACTACCTCTTTTGGAATTAATTCAAAAGAAGAATGAAATTTGATCCATCAGTTTCGGCTATAAAAAAAAAGACCCGAGGACTTCTTCAATATGAATGAAGTCTTCGAGTGCCCCTGCCAAGGAGTGCCGGTCGCGGGACTTGAACCCGCACGACGTTTCCATCAATGGATTTTGAGTCCATCTCGTCTGCCATTCCGACAGACCGGCTTATTACATTTATTACATGTGCAACGTTGATTATTTTAGCATATGTTTTTATATTTTGCAAGTGCTTTTTATATAATTGAAAAATTTTGCATTTTCATGTATGATAGTCACGTAGGATAAAGGAGATTTTTAAGCAATGGAGGTGTCTGCAAGTGACCTGTAAGGAAACCCAGTCTCTGGTTATGCCCTATATTCATCAGGAACTGACCGATGAGAAGATGGACGAATTCTTAGAGCATATTGAAACCTGTAAGGATTGTAAAGAAGAACTCGAGATCTATTATACGGTAGAAGTCGGAATTCGGCAGTTGGATACCGATAATGGGAACTACAATATCAAGGGCACGATGGAGTCGGATATTTTTATGTCAAAGCAACGCTTAGCAACCTTGCGGATTTTAAATATCATTCGCTATTCGGCTGATACGCTAACGCTGATCAGTTTAGTGGTTACCTTGATGCTGCAATGCCGTATTTGGTGGCAGACCGGGATTTTTTAAGAACAGAACATGAGGGAGTTATAAATGAGTAAATTAGTGCTAATTGATGGACATAGTATTTTAAACCGGGCATTCTATGGTGTACCGGAACTGACTAATTCTGAGGGTCTTCACACCAATGCGGTGTATGGGTTCCTCAATATTATGTTTAAGATCCTTGAAGAGGAGAAAGCGGATCACTTGGCGGTCGCCTTTGATTTGAAAGATCCTACTTTTCGGCATAAGATGTTTGAGGAATATAAAGGAACCAGAAAGCCGATGCCGGAAGATTTGCGGGAGCAAGTGCCTTTGATCAAGGAAGTCCTTACGGCGATGGATATTCCGATTATGACATTGGCAGGGTATGAGGCAGATGATATTTTAGGAACTGTGGCCAAGCGGAATGCCGCAGAAGGGGTAGAGGTATCGGTGATCTCCGGAGATCGGGATTTACTGCAGCTGGCAGACACACATATCAAGATTCGCATACCAAAAACCAGTCGCGGAACGACAGAAATCAAGGATTACTATCCGGAAGATGTCGTGCGGGAATATCAAGTTACCCCCATCGAATTCATTGATGTGAAAGCACTGATGGGAGATGCCTCTGACAATATTCCGGGTGTGCCTTCCATTGGAGAAAAAACAGCCACCAATTTGATTGTGGCATATGGCAGTATCGAAGGGGCTTATGCACATCTTTCAGAAATCAAACCACCCAGAGCACAAAAAGCCCTGGGTGAACATTATGATATGGCACAGATGAGCAAAGAACTGGCCACTATCTGTCTGGATTGTCCGATTCATTTTTCTTATGAAGATGCATTAATCGGAAATCTTTATACCGAAAAGGCATATCAGTATATGAAACGGCTGGAATTCAAATCGATTTTGACGAGATTTGACTCCGATCAGGTTCAAGAAGCTGCCATTGAGCAGACTTTTCGATTTGTGCGCGATCTGGCTGTGGCAGAAGCGATCTTTGCAGAGGCAGAGCACGTTGAGAAAATCGGATTTCAATTGATTTTGGAACAAAAACAAGTGAAGGCATTGGCTTTGTGTTTGGATGAAAAACGCTGTTACTGTATCTTGCCGGAAGGTTTCTTAAGCACCGCTTACCTTGTGGAAAAGGGTAGAAATTTGTGCGCCAAGCGAACACAAGCCGCAGTTTTAAATCTCAAGCCGCAGCTTCCTTTTTTGGAATTGGAAGCAGATAGTGGGATGTTTGATACCGGAGTGGCCGGATATCTCCTCAATCCCTTAAAGGACACTTATGATTATGATGATCTGGCCAGAGATTATCTGGAACTGACCGTGCCTTCGCAAGCCGATCTTTTAGGAAAGAAGCATCTGGCAGCAGCCCTTGAAGATGGAGATGAAAAAGCCTGTATTTGCGCTTGCTATATGGCATATATTCCGTGGAAAGCGGTGTCTGTGTTGGAACGCAGACTGGAAGAGACCGGGATGGCTTGCTTATTTAAGGAAATTGAGATGCCCCTTATCTATAGCTTGTATCATATGGAGAAAGCCGGAATTGCGCTGCAGCGGGATGCACTGGCAGAATATGGCAGAAAGCTCAAAGAAAAGATCACGGTATTAGAACAAGAGATCTATGAAGATGCAGGAGAAACTTTTAATATTAACTCTCCAAAACAATTGGGGGAGGTGCTGTTTGAACATCTGAATCTGCCTCATGGAAAGAAGACGAAGACCGGTTACTCGACGGCTGCGGAGGTGCTGGAGAAGCTGGCCGTGGAATATCCGATGGTACAAAAGATTTTGGATTATCGTCAGCTCACCAAACTCAATTCCACCTATGCGGAGGGGTTGGCCAATTACATTGGTTCGGATGGAAGAATTCACGGAACCTTCAATCAGACGATCACCGCTACCGGAAGAATCAGCAGTACAGAACCCAATCTTCAAAACATTCCGGTTCGCATGGAACTGGGCAGAGAGATTCGAAAGGTATTTGTGCCTGCAGATGGGTATGTTTTTGTGGATGCAGATTATTCTCAGATTGAACTTCGTATTTTGGCAGATATGTCCAATGATGCACGGTTGATTGATGCCTATAAGCAAGCTCAGGATATTCATGCGCTGACCGCTTCAGAGGTATTTCACACACCGCTGGAGGAAGTGACGGCTTTGCAGAGAAGAAATGCCAAAGCAGTCAATTTTGGAATTGTATATGGAATCAGCGCATTTGGACTGAGTGAGGGACTGAGTATCTCCAGAAAAGAAGCATTGGACTATATTCAGAAATATTTTGAAACCTATCCAAGTGTCAAAATATTTTTAGATCAGTTGGTTCGGGAAGGCAAGGACCTGGGATACGTTACCAGTTTGTTTGGCAGACGCCGGCCAATTCCCGAGCTAAAATCAGCCAATTTTATGCAGCGTTCTTTTGGGGAACGAATCGCCATGAATTCACCGATTCAGGGTACGGCTGCAGACATTATGAAGATCGCGATGATTCGGGTGGATCAGGCGCTTCGGGAGCAACATATGAAATCTAGAATTGTTTTGCAGGTGCACGATGAGCTTCTGGTCGAAACCCATGTGGAAGAGTTGGAAGCAGTCAAAGAGATTTTAGTCAAACAGATGAAACACGCAGCCAGCTTGAAAGTGACTTTGGAAGTGGAAGCCAATGTGGGAGATTCTTGGTTTACAGCGAAATAAAAACAGGAGGAGTTAAGTTATGAGAAGATTATGGATATTAGGTTTGTGCGGTATGTTGATGTTAAGTGGATGTGCAAAGAAAACCGAGGTAGCTCCAGAAAGTTCTACAGAGGTATTGATTGGAGTACCAAGTCCTATGCAGCCGGTGAATGGCAGCGAAGATTTTAAAGAGATTGGTATTTTCATGGCAGCGCCCAAGCAAGCGGAGCAGGCGGAATACTATATTATAGATAAGACACTTGCAGAAATTCAGTTTCACCAAGACAATCTTAAATTCAATTACCGAGGTGCGCAGACCGAAGAAGATATTACCGGAGTTTATGAAGATCGTAAGGGCGACCCGAGACAACGGAGATGACGATAGAGATAACGGTTCAGGAAGGCAGAATTGCTCTATGGAAATGGAACGATACCCACTATTCTCTATATACACCGGGTCCGATTGCAGAAGCGGATTTTAAAAAGATAGCTTCTGAATTGGCTGTCAGCAGCCTGGAAGCCGCTAAGAACAAGTAGGAAAGTAGGAAAGCAGATGAGGGTCATAGGCATTACCGGAGGAGTCGGAGCCGGAAAAAGCAAGATTTTGGATCTCTTAAAACAGGAATATCATGCTAGGGTGATTCAGGCAGATGTGGTTGCAAAACAACTGATGGAACCCGGGCAGATCGGCTATGAGCGCTTGAAAGTACAATTTGGGACTCGATTTCTGACGAAGGAAGGCTTGACTGATCGAAAGAAACTGGCAGATTCCATGTTTAAAGATTCGGAGGTTTTGACAACCGTCAATGGCATAATTCATCCGCTGGTTTGGCAGCAGATTCAAGATGAAATTTCAAAAAGTGCTGCCACGCTTGTGGTAGTAGAGGCGGCACTGCCCGTTGAAAATCCTCGTGACATTTATGATGAGTTATGGTATGTTTATACATCAGTGGATAATCGTATACAAAGACTGATGGAAAGTCGTGGGTATACGAGGGAGAAATCCTTAAGTATGATGGCAAATCAACCATCAGAACAGGCATTCCGTGCTTTGGCGGATCGGGTCATTGACAACAATGGATCACCGGAGGAAACCAAGCAACAATTGGAAGCAATTTTTAAGGATAAAGGATAATAAGATGAGATTAGTAAGCATTGCCAGTGGAAGCAGCGGAAATTGCATTTATGTCGGATCAGAGCAGACTCATATCCTGGTAGACGCAGGAATCAGCAATAAGAGAATCGAACAGGGATTAAATCAAATTGGATTAAAAGGGAGTGAGCTGTCGGCGATTGTAATTACCCACGAACATTCGGATCATACGAAAGGCTTGGGTGTGCTTGCGAGAAAACACGGAATACCGATCTATAGCACACAGGAGACTTTGGAAGAGATTGCAGGAATGAAATATTTGGGAGAGTACCCAAAAGAATTGCTGCGGCCGATTTTACCGGATGTGGATTTTTCCATTGGAGATTTGCAGGTTAAGCCATTTCGGATTGACCATGATGCAGTCAATCCGGTGGCATACCGAATTCAATGGGAGCATAAAGCGGTGGCAGTCGCTACAGATATGGGACATTTTGACTCCTATATCATCGATCATCTGCAAGGCTTGGATGCGCTGCTGTTAGAAGCTAATCACGATGTGAATATGTTGGAAGCCGGTCCTTATCCCTATTATCTCAAACGCAGAATTTTAAGTGATCATGGACATCTGTCCAATGAAAATGCAGGACGACTGCTCAATTACATATTACATGATCATCTTAAAAAGATTTTACTGGGTCATTTAAGTAAAGAGAATAATTATGCAGAGTTAGCTTATGAAACCGTAAAGCTAGAGATTGATCAGGGAGATCATCATTATCAAGCATCTGATTATTCCATAGCAGTAGCCGGAAGAGATCAGATGTCAGAAATTATCACACTTTAAGAGGAGATTGAATTATGAATAAAACAATCATTACTGTAGTAGGAAAAGACACCGTAGGAATCATTGCCAAGGTCTGCACCTATCTGGCCAATAATCATGTCAATATTTTAGATATTTCTCAGACGATTGTAGAAGAATATTTTAATATGATGATGATTGTAGATAATAACGATGCCACAAAACCATTCGAGGACATATCCAAGGAATTAGAGCAGTTAGGTGACGAAATCGGCGTTAGAATCAAATGCCAGAGAGAAGAGATTTTTACAAAAATGCACCGTATCTGAGAATACCGGATTTTAAGAAAAGGATGGATTACCGATGTTAAATATGTTTGAAGTAATTGAGACCAATAATATGATTGAACATGAAAAACTAGATGTGAGAACCATTACCATGGGAATCAGTTTATTGGATTGCTGTGACAGCAATCTGGAAGTATTGAATGAGAAGATCTATCAGAAGATCACGACCAAGGCCAAAGATCTGGTATCTACCGGGGAAGCAATTGCCGGTGACTTCGGTATCCCGATTGTCAATAAGCGAATTTCTGTTACACCGATTGCACTCATAGGTGGGTGTGCCTGCAAAAATCCGGCAGATTTTGTAACCATTGCACGGACCTTAGATCGTGCCGCGAAAGAGGTGGGGGTCAATTTTATCGGTGGTTATTCGGCTTTGGTCAGCAAAGGCATGACACCTGCAGAAGAGAATCTGATCCGCTCGATTCCGGCAGCCTTGGCCTGTACGGATCGTGTGTGCAGCTCGGTCAATGTTGGATCTACCAAAACCGGACTGAACATGGATGCCGTACGTCTGATGGGGGAAATTGTACTCGAAACAGCAGAAGCCACGAAGGATTATGATTCCTTAGGCTGTGCCAAATTAGTTGTATTCTGCAATGCACCGGATGACAATCCCTTTATGGCAGGTGCTTTCCATGGTGTGACCGAAGCGGATACGATCATCAATGTAGGTGTCAGTGGCCCCGGAGTGGTGAAAACTGCTATTGAAAAAGCACGTGGAGAGAATTTTGAGGTCTTGTGTGAAACCATTAAAAAGACAGCTTTTAAAATCACCCGCGTGGGACAGTTGGTAGCACAGGAAGCGTCTAAACGATTGGGTGTTCCCTTTGGAATTATTGATTTATCTCTGGCACCAACGCCTGCCATTGGAGACAGCGTGGCCGGAATTTTGGAAGAAATTGGCTTAGAGCGGGTGGGGGCTCCCGGCACGACCGCAGCACTGGCACTACTCAATGATCAAGTGAAAAAAGGCGGCGTCATGGCTTCTTCTTACGTGGGAGGACTGAGCGGCGCATTTATTCCGGTCAGCGAAGATCAGGGAATGATCGATGCCGTATCCATGGGCGCATTGACGTTAGAAAAGCTGGAAGCAATGACCTGTGTCTGTTCTGTAGGTCTGGATATGATCGCAATTCCGGGGGATACTCCGGCTACTACGATTGCGGGTATCATTGCGGATGAGGCAGCCATTGGCATGATCAATCAGAAGACGACAGCCGTTCGTCTGATTCCGGTGATTGGCAAAGGCATAGGCGAGATGGTAGAATTTGGCGGGCTTTTGGGTTATGCACCCATCATGCCGGTGAATCTCTATTCTTGTGAAAAATTTGTAACCCGCGGTGGAAGAATTCCGGCACCCATACATAGCTTTAAAAACTAAGGCAGGAGATTATCGTGAAGATTTATCTGATTCGTCATGGCAGACAATGCAGTAAACTTTGTAATGTCAATGTAGATTTATGTGAGGCAGGCTATTTGCAGGCAGTACTTTTGGGAAAGCGTTTGGCAGGTGCCAAGATTGATGCACTCTATTCCAGCGACCTGCTGCGTGCAGTAGAAACGGCGCAGGAAGCCAACAAGATATGGAAGGTACCTCATACGATTTATCCGGAGCTTCGGGAGATTTCCTTTGGAGAGATGGAGGGATTTAGCGATGAAGTACTTGCGGTACAATTCGCAGATTTTAAAAGGCAGCAGGAGCAGATGACGGCAGACTTACCTTATCCGGGCGGTGAAAATGCAGCAGATGTAGTTGCACGGGCGCTCCCGGTGCTGCGTCGGATTGCAGAAAGCGGGTGTAAACGCGCGGCAGTGGTCACCCATGGCGGAGTGATCCGCAGCTTGACTGCAAAACTGATTGGTATGGATCTTGCAAAGATGAAACTGATCGGAACCGGTTTGGAAAACTGCAGTATTACAGAACTGGACTATCATGCGGAGACCGGACGTTTTACTCTGGAACGGTTTAATGATTATGCACATCTGGAAGAAAATCCGGAATTACTCCGAAGCAGTTGGGTGAGTACCGAAAACTAACAGGAAACAGGATGGAACTTATGGAACAATTAAAACAGGATTTGGAATATTACTTAAATGAGCAATTGATGCAGATCGTGTGCAGCAATTCCGTAGAGAAAGAAAAACTTTCAAAGGTCAAGGTGCGCCCGATTCGGCTGCAAAACCAATTGCTGTTTCAAATAGAAGAATTCTGCGGAAAAAAAGTTTTTCATCAAAATCGTTCCAAGGAAGATACCGTGAATTATCTGTCGGATTTATTGCAGACTTCATTTAAGCAGCTGGAACTGATATCCGGTTTGGGTTCTCTCCATGTACTTGTGAGCAAAAAGGGAAAAATGACGATCAAAAGTCAAAAGCATTCACAACCAAAGATCTTGGCAAATCCACAAGAGTTGAATCATAATCGTCAAAAGCGTTATATTATAGAAGAAGGAAAACCGGTTCCATTCTTGGAAGATTTAGGGGTAATGACTGCAGATGGAACCGTAGTTCGTTCAAAATACAATAAATTCAAGCAGATCAATCGCTTTCTGGAATTCATTGAGGATATTCTTCCCAAGCTTTCTCGTGAGCGGGAATTGACCATTCTGGATTTTGGATGCGGCAAATCTTATCTGACATTTGCGATGTACTATTACCTCAAAGAATTAAAAGGATATACGGTGCGGATCATCGGTCTGGATTTGAAGCAGGATGTGATTGATCGGTGCAATGAACTTAGCACACGCTATGGATTTGATCATCTGCATTTCTATCACGGAGATATTGCAGCCTATGAAGGGGTCAGTCAAGTAGATATGGTCGTCACCCTCCATGCTTGTGATACCGCTACCGATTATGCACTTGCGAAAGCAATTCAGTGGGGTGCTGCTGTGATTCTCTCCGTGCCTTGCTGTCAGCATGAACTCAACGGACAGCTGGAGAATGAGTTGTTAAAACCGATTTTACAATACGGTCTGATCAAAGAGCGGATGGCTGCGTTGTATACAGATGCCTTGCGTGCAGAACTGTTGGAGAGCCAAGGCTATCGTACACAAATTCTGGAATTTATCGATATGGAGCATACCCCGAAGAATATCCTCATTCGTGCTGTAAAAGAAGGTGCTCCCAAGGATAATCAAAAAGAGCTGTCAGAGCTGATGCAGTTTTTGCATGCCGACTTGACGCTGGCTCGGTTGTGTCATTCCATCAACGGAGAACCAAAGACCTGGTAAACTCATTCTTTGAAACAATTCCGCTTTTGGATTGTACCATGGACTGATATAAGTGAGAACAAAACATATCGCGCTCCAGCATCTGCAATCCTTCCGGGGAGAGCTGCGTGGGAGCATCTGCGGTTTTTGTAATAAGCGGAAGGGAGGAAGTCTCTTTGATCCAATGCAGCAGTTGGACAGAATCTCTGCGAAAGCCAAGAATACGGGCATAGGAAACATAGTCCCGATTCTTGGCTTTTGTCCATTCTTCCACGGTAATGCCAAGTAACAGATGTAAGAGTGCACGTTCTACGCGTGTATAGGTATATTGCCTGGATTTTAAAGCTTGGATGCGATGTTCAAAAGAGTCAAAATGTAAATTGAGGTTTTGGATTCGGGCAGCCAGTTCCTCAGACACATCTAAATAGTCCGTCAAATTTTGATGCGCATGTTCTGTTTCCAATAGGCGATAATTCAATAATTGCGAAAAATCGTCCAAAAAGACCGGAGTAGCCCGCAAAATTCCCTCAAAAACCGGAGGTGAGACTTGACCCTTAACGGTTTCCAATGCCTGATTGGCAATTGCCTGACGGATTGCAGAAGCAGAAGCAAATTCACCGGAAAGTTCCGTGCCATGATAACTACTTCCTGTGCGAAGCAAGGTAACCGGTGTGATGGGGCTATGGCGGCGCATCAGGGCTTTGCAATATTCGATGCCTAAAATATTGTTGGGAGAGGTCAGAATCTGATCCGGATATTCCAAATCATCGTTGGGATTTAGCTTTCTATATTCTGCGAGAGCTAGGTCTCTGGATTCCGGAAAAGTCAGTCCTCGACTCAAGCTTTCCTTCAATCGGGTGGTATAAGCAGGCGGCTCTTTGACCAAAACGTCTGCAATCTGTAATAAAGGTACAATCGTT
>JAVXIV010000049.1:10025-10235 GCA_036785645.1 Hungatella sp. | reverse complement strand
TTTCAGAGGATACACCGCGCCATGTGCCGATTGTCCCGCCCAAGATCTCAAAAGTGCGCCGACACAGCAGATTTGCCGCGAAATACACAATGACAAATTTAAAATCTGGCTGGAAACAACGGTCTCCACACTCTGTTGGACGGATGGGAGTATGGCCTACCTCGTGGAATCAGCCGATATTACCCGGCAAAAAGAAGACCATCTAAGGCA
>JAVXIV010000049.1:0-9993 GCA_036785645.1 Hungatella sp. | reverse complement strand
CCTACCTTTTGTAAATTTGAGAAGGATGCGCAGGAGATTCTCCAAAAGCAGCCAAACACAGCACGCTTTCTGGTGAAACTGGACATTGATAATTTTAAAATCATCAACCAGCTTTACGGCTACGAAAAAGGAGATAAAGTTCTGCGCTGCGTAGCTCTTGCTCTGAAAGAAGCGGCGCGGAATCCGGATGAGATTTTTGCAAGAATCTCGAGTGACGAATATATTGCCTTATTTTCTATACAGGACAGCAGCACCATAACCACCTTATATTACACTTTTTTACAAAACTTTGAACGGTTGATGGATCATGATTTTATGTTTAAATTCACCTTTCCACATGGTATTTACGTCATACAGCCGGGTGATACGCAAAACTTGGATATCAAGGATTTGTTTGAAAAGGTCAACATTGCCCACAAAGCAGCAAAATCGAATAAGCTAAAGAAATTTCTGGTCTACGATGAAAGTATGACAAAGGAAGTTCTTCGGACAAAAGAAATCGAGAACAAGATGTTGGATGCTCTGGAGCACGATGAATTTTTAATCTACTTACAGCCAAAATATGTTCTGGCTACCGAAAGGATCGGCGGTGCGGAAGCATTATCTCGCTGGCAAAATGAAAATCCGGATTTATTTTTTCCGGGTTCCTTTATTCCTATTTTTGAAAAAAATGGATTTATTACAAAGCTGGATTTCTATGTACTTGAAAAAGTGTGCAAACTTATCAAGGGATGGATTACGCAAGGCATAGAACCAATTGTGGTATCTGTAAACTTTTCCAGAATACATTTAAGCAACCCCAATTTTGTACAAGAACTATGCGCAATTGTAGATGGGATCGGAATTGAAAGAAAATATATTGAGATTGAAATTACCGAAACCGCTATTTATGACAACATCGAAACACTTGAGGTGTTGCTAATCGATTTACATAACCATGGGTTTACGATGTCAATGGATGATTTTGGCAGCGGTTATTCATCGCTGGGACTATTGAAAAATCTTCCGGTTGATATCATTAAGATAGACCGTAGCTTTTTTGCCAACCAAAAGGATGCCGCACGCTCCAAAGTTGTTTTAAGAAGTATTATTACTATGAGCGCGGATCTTGGTATCCATATTGTAGCCGAGGGTGTAGAGGAACAGCAGCACATAGACCTTTTGCGCGAACTGCAATGTGATATGGTACAAGGCTACTATTACCAAAAGCCCATGCCGGCCAAAGATTTTACAGAGTTCATTCGAATACCGGCAAGGAACAAGGTCAAAGCAAAGGAACCAACAAATAAGACAAAGGAGGATGAGAAGAATTCCATAGTACCCATGCCAACAGCATCAGACCAAGAAACTCTTGTTACACTCAGTCCTACAAAATCTTAATTAAATTCTACTAATGAAGGAGACATCATGTACAAAAATTTAAAAATTGGTGTAAAACTATTTCTCGGATTTGCCACGGTCACGCTTCTATCGGTGGTGATGATCGTATTCGCGCTATTTTCGCTCAATAATGTGGGTGGCTTGACACACAAGCTTTTCTCGGGTCCCTATGTATCCACAACGGAATCCCTTGGCATCAAATATGACTTAAATGCAATTGGCAAAGATATTCGAAGCGGCATCATTGATAAAGATATTGACAAATATATGCCCACGATTACAGCCAACAAACAGCAGCTAGATGCACGTATCGAAAAGATAAAAGCAGTTTTTGGAGGTGACCCGGCACTGGTTACCGCTGTAGAAGCAAGTGAACAAGCATTAGAAAAAGAGCGTGAAAGCGTGCTCGCAGCCATTAATGCCGGCGAATATGAAAAAGCGGTAACCTTGCTGAATACGACTTATGCGGAGGTCTATCAAAAAACCTCAGATGCCGCCGACGTTCTGTATAACAACGCAGATGCGCGTGCGATTGATTTTGATGCCACTGCACAGCGCACAACGAACACTGCACTGATCATCTCGTTCTTTTTGCTTGCAATCAGCTTGGTATTGGCTCTTGCTATGGCGATCATTGCTACTCGTTCCATCACACGTCCGATGAAACAAATCG
The DNA here is from genome assembly GCA_036785645.1 of Hungatella sp. GTDB lineage: Bacteria > Bacillota > Clostridia > Lachnospirales > Lachnospiraceae > Hungatella_A. The sequence goes on along the minus strand of JAVXIV010000049.1, from coordinate 7,940 downwards.
AGGTTGCCATGGGCGAGATGGCAGCGGGTTCGCTTAATATCGACATTGATTATCAATCAAAGGATGAACTGGGCTTTTTGGCAGACAAGATGACGCTGACCGCCAATGCCGTCAAAACGATTATTGAGGATATCAGTTATATACTGGGTGAGATGGCAGATGGCAACTTTGATATAAAATCCAAAGCTGCAGATTTGTACATCGTAGATTACGCTCCTGTTTTAGCCTCCATGCGAAACATCAACACCAAGTTAAGTGATACCTTAGCGCAAATCAATCAAGCCTCAGAACAGGTCTCCAACGGCTCGGATCAAGTATCGTCCGGCGCACAGGCACTCTCTCAAGGTGCTACCGAGCAAGCCTCTTCTATCGAGGAATTGGCGGCAACGATTAGCGAGATTTCACAGCAGATTCATGCCAATGCCGAAAATGCCAAGGAAGCCAGTACGAAAACAACGCAAGCCGGGCAGGAAGTGGTCAGCAGCAATCAGAAAATGCAGGAACTGATTACCGCTATGAGCGAGATCAGCTCTTCCTCACAGGAAATTGGCAAAGTCATCAAGGCCATCGAAGATATTGCATTCCAGACCAACATTCTGGCTCTCAATGCTGCAGTAGAAGCTGCCAGAGCCGGTGCGGCAGGCAAGGGATTTGCTGTAGTTGCCGATGAAGTACGCAACCTTGCCAGCAAATCTGCGGAAGCTGCTAAGAGTACCACCGCCTTAATCGAAAACTCTGTTAAGGCGGTAGAAAAAGGAACAAAGCTTGTAGATGATACCGCAAAATCACTTTTATCTGTGGTGGATGGTGCACGTGATGCGTCTACCATCGTCGATAAAATTGCGGCGGCATCGACCGAGCAAGCAAATTCGGCCATACAGGTCACGCAAGGTATCGACCAGATTTCTGCCGTTGTGCAGACAAACTCTGCCACTGCCGAGGAATCGGCTGCTGCCAGTGAGGAGCTGTCCGGACAAGCTACGATGCTAAAAGATTTGGTAAGCAGATTCAAACTGAAAAATGTTTCCAATTCCACTGCCTCTCATTCGGTTCCCACTCCGACCGGCCGCCCCAGCGCTCCGGCAAAGCCCGTGACCTCAACGGGAAAATATTAAAATCTGTATCCATTCAAAAAAAGCGGCTTGATTGTCACAATCAGGTCGCTTTTTTAAACTTGTACCATCGAATGGTTCACTTTATCACTGAACTTTCTGATATTTTTCCTCATAAAACAGGTAATCTTCATCCCCCTGCTGCGTATGCGCGGAGGAATAATTCTTTCCGCCAATCAAAAGCTTTAATTGATCCAGTTCAAAACTTTCTGTAAAGGTATTGCCGATAGCCGCCAGCATCATCGGTTCTTTTGCTGCTTCAAAGCTCGGAATCTGCGATAAATCCAGTGTTCCGATTCTCTCTCCCTTCCCGGCCTGATCCGCTGCTACTCCGGGACCTGCCTTTTCTCCACCTTCAATCTCAAAAGAAAGTGCTGTAGTACCTTCTTCCAATACACCATGTTGAATCAAAAGATCCACAGCCGTCTGTGCATCCAAAACCTCAACATCCTCCATGGTTCTCACCAATCCGGTTGCATCGTCATGAGCGAAATAAAGAAAAACCACGTCCAGCACCGGCTCATTGGGATTGGCTCCCTTCTCTACCACCTCTTTCGTGGTCTCTTCTATCTTTGGAGTCATGACTCCACTTGCGCCCGGTTCCTGCTTCGGGGTTGTCGGTGTACAGGCCGTCAGCAATAAGAGTACTGCCATTCCGATCACACCTATTCTATTTCTCTTTGTCTTCATAAAATACCTCCTCAATACTCCTGCCAGTTTCGAAACCATTGATTTAGCTTCGCCAGGGTTTTAATCAAAACTTCCATCTCCTCTGGGCTTAGTTCTTCGGTAATGCCTGCAATCATCGCTTTGTGAAATTTTGCATGATGTGCAAATGCAGCTCTGCCCTTCTCTGAAAGAGAAATATAGACGACTCGTCGGTCTTCGTTACCACGCGTTCGAATGACATACCCTTTTTTCACCAAGCTATTGATCGCAATGGTCAAGGTGCCTACCGTCACAGACAATTCCTTGGCGATGGCGGACATATTCTTAGACTCACCCAGTGCGATGGTCTCGATCACATGCATATCATGATTGGTAATGTCTTGAAATTCCTGAGTGATGATCGCTTTCTGTTCGATATCCATGATATCGTGAAATAAACGCACTAACCACTCATTCAGCGTGTTGTAACTATCCACTTTTTATCCTTTCTTCTGAGGTTTTCTAAAAGCTTCTCTGAAAGTATACATGATTTTATGCCACAAGACAACCTCCTAAATCCTTAAAAATAGATTAATATCGCATCCCCCCCGCAAGCACCACGCTGGCTGCAATTCCCATCAGAGTCGCCGCCAGTGCCCCCGGGAGCGTCCATCGGGTCTTCGTCACCTTCGCCGTCATAAAATAAATACTCATCGTATAGAATATCGTTTCGGTGCAGCTTAGCATAATCGATGTAAGTAGTCCAAGATAGGAATCCGTTCCATATTTTTTGAAAATATCCAGCGCCAATCCCGTAGCCGCACTCGAAGAAAACATCTTGACCAGTGCAAGCGGAAGCAATTCCGAAGGAAATCCAATCCCTTTGATTCCGGATCCCAATCCCGCTGCCAACGCGTCCAGAAAACCCGACGCGCGCAGGACACCTACCGCAGTCATTAACCCAATTAAGGTTGGCATGATTCCGACTACCGTCTTCATCCCTTCCTTGGCACCATTTATGAAATCGTCAAAAACAGGGCGCTTTGACAATACCCCAAATCCCACCATATAAAAGATGATAAGGGGCACAAATGCCTGTGACAAAAACAAAATAAATTTCATAAGATGTGCCCCTTTCCACTTCTGCAGCTTCCCCGATCCATCACCTTACAAAAAATCACACCTACCATAGTAGATAAAAGCGTAGCTACCAGCGCCGGTCCCACGATCGCTGTGGGATTCACGCTTCCATACTGACTTCGATATGCAATCATATTGATGGGAATCACTTGAAGTGACGAGATATTAATGATCAAAAACGTGCACATCTCATTGCCGGCAGTGTCCTGCGGGAGACTACTTTTCCCTTGCATTCGTCTCTCCTCTTCCAATTCCTTTAGCGCCTCCATTGCCTTGAGTCCCGCCGGGGTCGCCGCCCAGCCCAGTCCCAATACATTGGCAATCATATTGGTGGCAATCGCTGCATTAGCCGGATGTTCTGCCGGAAGACGTGGAAACAGAAACCGCAGAATCGGTTTCATCTTTTCGGTCAGCTGCTCCATCAATCCTGCCCGCTGCCCCACTTCCATGATTCCGCTCCAAAAGGACATCACCCCCAGCATGGTGATTCCAAGCATTACCGCTTCTTTGGCGGAACTAAGTGCCCCTTCCGTCACTGCATTGAGATTGCCGTGAAATCCCCCCCATAAAATTCCAATCAGCATCATAAATGCCCATAGATAATTCAGCATGATCACTCCAAAAAAAGTGTTACTTTATCATATGTGACAAAGTAACACTTCATGTTTTAAGAACGCAGATTTTCATACATTCGACTGATTAGCGTGATAAATTCTCCAATTTCTTCTTCAGAAAAATCCGTCACCATCCGTCCCTCAATTTCTCGAAAGACCTCGCAAACCCGCTGTGCGACCGATCTTCCCTCCTCTGTCAATGCAATCAGAAAAGATCTCCGGCATTCGGGATTGTCATTTCGGCTGATATACCCCATGCTTTCCAGTTTATCCAGAGCCCGAGACAACGTCGCCGGTTCAATACAACAGGCATCCGCCAATTCCTTCTGCGTCTCATGATCTCGGATCAGCAGCTGGCTCAACACTCTGGGCTGCCCCGCAATCAGTCCCATCTCATTCCAGATCGGATGCAGGCGCTGTTTTCGCGCCATCTCGGTACGAAACATCAAATCTCTGACTTTCTGTTTTTGATCCATTCACAATCTCCTCTCTTTACTCCAGTTCAAACTGTCCCATATAGAGCTGATAATATCTTCCCTGTTCTTCCAGCAGTTCTTCGTGATTGCCCCGCTCCATGATCCGCCCATGTTCCAGTACCATGATTGCCTTGGAATTGCGCACCGTAGAAAGACGATGTGCAATCACAAATACGGTTCGGTGATTCATTAGGGCATCCATTCCCTTTTCAATCAATCGCTCCGTTCTGGTATCGATCGAACTGGTCGCCTCATCCAGAATCAGAACCGGCGGTCCTGCTACCGCCGCTCGAGCGATCGCCAAAAGCTGCCTCTGACCTTGGGAGAGATTCGCTCCATCCCCAGAGAGCGGTGTCCGATAGCCATCCGGCAGCCGACGGATAAACGAATGTGCATTCGCAATCTTCGCCGCCTCTATGATATCTGCTTCCGTCGCATCTAAATTGCCATATCGGATATTATCTGCAATCGTTCCGGTAAATAAATGGGTATCTTGAAGTACCAGACCCAGTGAACGGCGTAAGTCACTCTTCCTTATTTGCGTGATGTCGATTCCGTCATAGGTAATCACTCCGCTTTGAATCTCATAGAAGCGATTGATCAAGTTGATAATCGTCGTCTTACCTGCTCCCGTAGATCCCACAAAGGCAATCTTCTGCCCCGGCTTGGCATAGAGGCTGATATCGTCGAGCACCTTCGTCTCCGGTGTATAACCGAACACCACATGCTCAAACCGCACATCTCCCAGCAAAGGTGTCAAGCGGATTTGAGCATCCTTGGTGCGCTCCTTCCATGCCCAACACCCACTCTTCTGACTGCATTCCCGCACGCTTCCATCTGCATCTGTCTCCACACGACACAGCGTGATACTTCCCGCATCCGTCTCCGGGGTCTCATCCATCATCTCAAAGATGCGCTCCGCTCCGGAGAGCGCCGCCAGGATGAAATTGACCTGCTGCGTACATTGGTTAATCGGCATCGCACTCTGACGTACATAGACTAAATACGAAGCCAAGCTTCCGATATCCATGAGTCCTGCCAATGCAAAGAGTCCGCCGATACAAGCGGAAACGGCATAATTAAAATAAGACATACTGACAACTACCGGTACCATCAAACCCGAATAAGCCAGGGCATTGGTCGAAGCTTTCCGCAGCTTTTCGTTGCGTTTACAAAACTCCTTAAAATCCTGTTCCTCATGATGAAAGACTTTCTCCACCTTCTGTCCCGCCACCATCTCTTCGATGAATCCGTTGATATTGCCCAAATACTTCTGCTGCTCCTTGAAATATTTTCGGCTGCGCTTCCCATTATATTGGATGAATACAAACATCCCCGCCAGAAAAGCAAATACGATCAAGGATAAGCGTGCATTTAAAACCACAATCATAATCATGGTTCCCACAGTTATGATCACACTTTGAATCAGCAGGGTAAAGCTGTTGTTCAATGCCTCCGCTATCGTATCCACATCATTGGTATAATGGCTCATCAGATCGCCATGGGTGTGTGCATCAAAATAAGCGAGTGGCAGCGCCTGCGTGTGATGAAACAAATCTGTCCGAATCTCCTTTACCATTTTTTGTGCGGTTCGCACCATCAGTCGATTATACCCCAATGTCGCAGAAGCTCCTATAAAGTAAATTATGCCTAAAAAGACCAAGGCTTGTAAAAGACCCGGAATATCCCGCGGCAAAATGTATTGATTGATCACTGGTTTTAGCATATAAGTGCCAAATATATTGGCCAGACTACTGATCACCACCAAGATGCCCACAAGGAAGAGCTCCATCTTATGATTCCCCATGTAAGAGAGCAGTCTGCGCAAAGTTTTTTTGGTATCCTTGGGTTTCTTATATCCGATATACTTTGCCATTATAATCCCACCCCTTCCTGCTGAGAATGATAGATTTCCTGATAAATCGGATCGGATGCCAAAAGAGTCTCGTGATTTCCGATGGCATGCACTCTGCCATCTTCCATAATGATGATCTGATCTGCATGAGATACGGAAGAGATTCTCTGGGCAATGATCAGTTTTGTCGTATCCGGCAGATTTTTGGCAAGTCCTTCGCGGATCTTCTTTTCCGTTCCGGTATCTACGGCACTGGTCGAATCATCCAAAATCAGGATCTTGGGATTTCTTAGAACCGCTCTGGCGATACAGAGCCTCTGCTTTTGTCCCCCGGAGAGATTCACACCACCCTGTTCTAGATAGGTATCATAGCCCAAAGGAAATTTCTCTATAAATTCTTCTGCACCGGCAATCCGACATGCTTGCTGCAATTCTTCTTCCGTGGCATCTTCTTTGCCCCATTGCAGATTTTCCCGCAAGGTTCCTGAAAACAGGGTATTCTTCTGCAGCACGACTGCAATGGCATCCCGCAGATGATTCAGCGGATATTCCCGCACCGGAATACCGTCTAGCAGCACCGTCCCACCGGTAGCTTCATAAAGTCTGGGGATCAACTGCACCAAAGTGGTTTTAGCGGAACCGGTACCTCCGATGATTCCGACGGTCTGTCCCGCTTGAATCGAAAACGAGACGTCTGACAGCACATACTCCTCTGCCTCTTTTTCATATTTAAAGTAGACATGTTCAAATGCAATGCCACCTTGCCGTATCTCGCGATTTTCTGTACTTTCATCCTGAATCTCCACCTCTTCATCCAGAACCTCCAGAATGCGATGCCCGGAAGCCATAGCTCTGTTCAGCATCATAAACACATTGGATATCATCATCAGAGAATTTAAGATCTGCAAAATATAGCTTAGGAATCCCGTCAATTCTCCGACCTGCATGCCGCCTGCCAGAATCAGATTTCCGCCAAACCACAAAATCGCCAAAATCGTCGCATACATCACATATTGCATCGCCGGCATATTTAAACATGCCATGCCAAATGCCCGCTCCGATACCGTCTGCAATTCTGTATTGACTTCATCAAATTTCTCCATCTCATAATCTTCCCGCACATAGGCTTTGACCACACGGATCGCCATCAGGTTCTCCTGCACGATCCGATTGACCATATCGATGGCTTTCTGCATTCTGCTATACAGTGCCCTTACATGGGTAATGATGTAGAAGAGACAGGCAGACAGCAGCGGTATTGCAACCAGAAAAACCAGTGCCAGCTCCCAATTGATCGTAAAGGATAAAATCAGTGCCGTCAACATCATCACAGGTGCTCGCACCAGCGGCCTGATTCCGGTCGTCACGGAATTCTGGATCACCGTCACGTCACTGGTCAAACGAGTGACTAGGGAAGACGTACTGAAATGATCCGTATTAGAAAAGGAAAAGCTCTGAATCTTGGCATATTCTGCCTTACGCAGTTCACTGCCAAGCCCCTGTCCGCAGAGTGCTGCAAATCTGGCATAAAGCATACCCAATGCCAAAGCAATCAGAGCCAGGGCACACATCTGAATTCCTTTCACAAGGATATAAGTTCGATCCCCGGTTGCCACTCCCACATCGATGATATCGGCCATCACCAGTGGAATCACAAGCTCCGACATCACCTCAAGTGCTACACAAATGCAGCTTAATAAGCCATATTTTCGATAATCTTTCATATAGGTATAAAATCGCTGGAACATCGGCTATCCTCCTGATTTTGCTGTGCCATAAATCCTACTCATACAGTTGCACATACAATAGTTGCATTTGCAACTATATGAATAAAGCATAGCATCTTCTCTTTTTTTTGTCAAGATTCGGTTTCCATTTCACAAGGTTATGCCCTATCGGGCGCACATCAAAAAGACGAAACCACATGATACCATTGTGTGGTTTCGTCTTGATCCATGCCCCCTCTGAATAGTTACATTATATTTATACCAATTTGAATTTACTTACTAATTGTTTCAGCATAGTGGCCTGTCCGGATAGCTCCTCGCTTGCTGCAGCGGATTCTTCTGCGGTCGCAGAGTTCGTCTGCACTACG
>JAVXIV010000048.1:2933-10503 GCA_036785645.1 Hungatella sp. | reverse complement strand
CACCATAGAGCAGCGGTGCTAAGAGAATCAATAAAAGCAGCTGGTACAGATACCAAAACACATAGTTATACGTATAGTGCAGGATTGCATCTGCCGCAGTAAAAAGATCCAGTGGAATCACGCCTTTCCCAACCACATCGCTCACCCATGGCAAGCGGCTGGCAATCACATAACCCAGATAATAAATCGCGTTCCAAAGGGCAAACGGAAGCAGCACACTCTTGATTCTGGAATTCCATTTGTCAGATAATTTCTGCCAGGTAAAGTTGCGATAAAACAAATATGCCGAAATCATAAAAAAGCCGGGCACCGCAATCTGCGCCACTGTATCCCCCAGAAAATGTTCTATCCGGTATACAGTGATCGCAGCGGGCATCCGACCTAAAAATAGTTCTGAATTATAAGAGTGAGTCCACACTACCAACACACTGAACAGAAATGTGAACCAGTAAATCTTATTGCGGAATTGAGTTTCTTTCATAAGACGCTCCCAATCCTTTCCTGATTCCATGATTGTGCTGCGTCAGCCTTTCACTGCACCCATCGTGATTCCTTGTGTAAAATAGCCTTGGAACATCAAGAAAATAGCTACAATTGGCACGGCAGCCATCGCTGCACCGGCCATAATCACTCCGTAGTTTGTCGAGAATTCTTGCTGCAGCGTTGCAACACCTAATGAGATCGTCAATTTAGTACGAGAATTCAGCATAACTAACTGCATAAAATAATCATTCCAGGTATTGATAAAGGTAAAAATTGCCAATGCTCCAAATCCCGGTTTGACAATCGGCATAACAATGCTCATAAAAGTTCTACCTTCGCTGCTTCCATCAATGCGGGCTGCTTCCAAAAGTTCCGTCGGAACATTTTCACTGAATTGCTTCATCAAGAATACACCAAACGGCCAGCCACACAGCGGTAAAATAATGGCCCAGGGAGTATCATGGATTCCCAGAAAACTGACCAACTTCATCAGCGGTACCAAGATGACTTGTTTGGGAAGTGCCATTGCAAATACAAAAACGCTAAATAATAAAGCTTGCCCATAAAAACGTTTTTTAGCCAATACATATCCTGCCATCGATGAAATCACGCATACGATTATCATCGTAATCAGAGAAATAAAAATACTGTTGACCAACCATTGAAGTGCCGGATTTTGCAGCAACTTTTGAAAGTTTTGCAAAGTGGGATTCAATGGAAACCATTGTGGCGGCAGCTGTATCGTAACTTTCTGTGACTTAAATGCACCGGTCAAAATCCAATAGAATGGGAATATAAATATAATGCTGACAAAAAGTAAAATTGCCATAGAAACCACTTCACCAACTGAATTTTTTTTCTTCATTTTCTATTCCCCCTTTCTAGTATTCCACATCGTTTCCAAGTGCTTTAAACTGTGCAAAACTGATCGCACCGATGATCATTGCAAGGATCACTCCCATCGCATTGGCATAACCATATTCTGACAACTTAAATGCTTTCTCATAGAGATAATACATAATGGTTGTCGTTCGATAGTTTGGACCGCCTGATGTCAATAACTGAATCAATGAGAAACACTGAAACGAGTTAATAGTCGTAATGACTACAATATAGAGGGTAGTCGGCAGTAGTGTTGGCCATTTGATCTTCCAAAAGACTTGAAGCTTATTGGCACCATCCACCTCTGCTGCTTCAATATAATCTTTTGGAACATTGCCAAGAGATGCTATATACAGAATAATGGGCTGGCCTACACTTGTGGTCAACAGAATCAGCAGAATCGCCCACAGTGCATAATTTTTATCACCGGTCCACATTATATTTTTTTCAATCACATTCAGAGATTTCAAAATCCAGTTGAGAATACCGTTCAAGGGATCATAAATCCATTTCCACACAACCGTAACCGCTACCGTACCGGTTACAACCGGCAGGAAAAATACACAGCGAAAAAACGATCTGGTAATTGGATTTTTTTCATAAGTTAATGCTGCTACAAACAAAGAAAACAATACTACAATCGGCACAGATCCAACCACTAAAATCACCGTATTAACCAGAGATTTCTGCCATACCGGATCTTGAAACATCCGAATATAGTTGCCAAAACCTATAAATTTAAAATCTTTCATCGTGTAGTTAAAAAAGCTGGTAAAAATCCCCATAGCCATTGGAATCAATACGAAACCAATGAAAAAAATCAAAGCCGGTGCCAAAAACAAATAGGAAACTATCGTTTCACGCATCCGTATTTTTGTGATTTTTGTTTTGTTCATGCCAAACCCCCGTTCCGATTAATATCCTTTTAAAATACTGTTTTTGGAAAGTTTCTCCTCACACAAATTGTGTGAGGAGAAATAAAAAATCTAACTAAATTATTTGATACTGCCATTGGCTTTGGTTACAAAATCATCCAATGCAGCCTTGGGTTCTGCTTCACCATTCAATACAGATTGAAGCATTGGGAACCAATAAGTTCTCATCTCTGCAAAACCATTAATGGTATTATAATATGTAGAATAATATTTGTTTAAGCTTGCATAAAATGCCATATTCTCATCGCCTGGATATAAATTGCCAAAGGAAGTACGAACCGGGAATACATTGGTCTGTTTTACATCTTTGGGACCCCACTCTGCATCATTACAAATGAAATCAACGAATTTCTTGGATGCTGCTGCTCTGGCATCATCTTTGTGATCAAAAATACAGAAGCCATTGACTAAATACTCTAATGCAGGAACACCATCCTCAGACGGGAACGGAAGTGCAATTGCTTCAATACCGGCATCGGCTAATTGTGCCTTTCTTCCAAGTTCAAGACCCGGAGACCATAACGTTGTAAATGCCGTGGTATTCTGGCAGAATAAGTCAACATCTTCACCGCCATTGTAGGAAGAACCATTCAGCATATATTCTTTGTCTGCCCACTCTTTAACTTTCTCCATTGCTTTCACACCACCCTCGTCGTTGATGGTATATTTGCTTAGTTCAGGATCCGTAATAGAGCTGCTATATAGGTTGGATACGAATGCGCGGGTTCCCTGATCTCCACCCTGTCCGGAGCAGAATACAGTGCCGCCCTGATATCCGGCTGCTTTTAATTTCTCCAATAATTTTTCAAAGTTCTCGGTAGTCCATGCACGATCACCCTCTAAATTCAGGAGATCCATGGCGCCTGCTTTTTCAACAGCCGCTTTATTGACTGCCATGCAGAATGCTGCAGAGCTAAGCGGATACATATAGTAGTCGCTTCCTGCCATACAAGATTTCAAAAGAGCCTCATTGTTGACATCTTTCTCGAAAGCATCGTCAAACATATCATTGATTGCTACCAGTTTACCGGATTTTGCATAAGAAATAATACGGCCGGGTGCATCAAATAGTACATCACAGATTGTTCCTGCTTCAATTGCTGCTGTAATCTTCTCCGGACCTGACGTAAAATCAATCGTCTCTAATTTTACTTTTACATCCGGGTTCTTTGCTTCAAAAGCTGCAATTAATTCTGCTTCATAGGTACCTGCCGGTGCACCATCATTCTGTGCAAAGGTTGGGAATGCCCACCAGGTGATCTCCGTTGCTGCTGCCGGTGCTTTGGTAGTTTCCGCAGCCGCCGCTGTCGTTGCTGCCGCTGTCGTTGCTGCCGCTGTCGTTGCTGCCGCTGTCGTTGCTGCTGTTTTGCTTCCGCCACAGCCGGCAAGGGTTGATACTACCAGTGCTGTCGTCAAACCAAGTGATAAAAATTTTTTCATCATTTTCCTCCTGAAATATTTATTTTGATAGGAGTATTATATTACGAAAAAAATATTTTGTCAAGATTGAACAAAAAAATTTTTATTTTATTTTTATTTTTGGATCGTTTTTTTATTAGTAGATTTTTTCCAGCACCGAACCGGAGGTCTTTTCGTTATTTTCCCTACATTTATCAAAAAATCTGCGATAGTATTCGGAATACATCAAATCAATTAAAAATAGCTGACTGATCTCTGCAGAGGTCGAACCACCCTGAAGCGGGCCCTCATTGGCACCGCATAAAAGTGTAATATCAGAATATGCCGTCAAAGGAGATTTCACAAATCTGGTAATGCAAAGCGTCTTTGCTCCACTCTTTTTAGCAAGCTCTGCAACTTGTATCGTATCTTTGGTCGCACCGGAATAAGAAATCAAAACTGCCACATCGTTTTCTGTCAGCATCGACGCTACCATGGTCTGCATATGGGAATCCTGAACACAGTATACCTTAGGTTCAATCCGCAGAAATTTATTCATTGCCTTCATCGCAGTCAGCATACTCGCTCCCACTCCAAAGAAATAAATCCGTCCGGCTTCTCCCAAATAAGTAATCGCACGGTTAAACTGTTCTGCATGCAAGAGAGAATAGGTTTCCTTCAAGGCATTCAAATTGGTATTCAATACCTTTTGAGCCAAGTCCGGAAAACAATCTTCCAAGCTGATATTGCCACCTTCTTCCACCATACCGGGGTGTCCCTCGTTAAGGCTTAAAGAAAGCATCATCTTAAATTCCTGATATCCTTTTAGTTCCATCGTTTTACAGAAGCGGAACACACTGGTATCTCCCACCGCACATGCTTCTGCCAAATCAGTAATCGACATAAACAGAACATCTCTGGGATTTTCCAGAATATAGTCAGCCACTTTTTTTTCCGCTTTGGTAAACTGGTTATAAGCCGCCCTCATTTTGGTCAAAAAGTCTCTCTGCATGATGCTACCTCCTGCTTCTCTTTTACAAATTCCGTCTTAATTTTTCTATTTTTTCTATTATACGTGCACGCAATCCATCGGTCAAGGCTTTCATCTAGATTCGGATAATCTACCCGATGATGAGATCCCCTGCTCTCTCTTCTTAGCAAGATTGACTGCTGCAAACCTTCGCTCAGCAACATATCCGCTTTACCTTCAAAGGTTTTTTTAATTTCAACTGCTGTTTTTTCCGTCTGCAGCCTCACCTCCTGTATTTGCTCCTGTACCTCCTGACGGATTTCTAATAATCGTTTTTGAGCTTCCTTTATGGTATGCTCATCTCGCAGAATCATCGCACACGCGAAGTTCATCTGCCTGATTTCCTCTAAATACGCATCCGCTCCCGGAATCCATTCAATTCTTTCCTCTGTTTCTGTTATTTGCTCCAGTTCTTTTGCAGCCATTTTCGCAGCAGAAGCACCGGCAATGCGTCCAAATACTAACCCATTTGCAGTAGAAAGACCACCCAGACGATCTGCCCCATGCATTCCTCCGGTCACTTCACCGCAGGCAAAAAGACCTGCAACCCCGGTTGCCGCATGTTCATCAATTTGAATTCCCCCATTTGAAGCATGGGCAAAAATTCCCATTTGAAACGGATCACGTACGGTTATGTGTTTTTTCTCAGCTAACCAATCAAAATAGGTTTTCACAAATTCCGGTTGATTGTCCCAAATTTCTTCTCGATAAGAAACGCTCACACCACGGGAGTCTTGTAAAAAGCAACGAAATAATTTCTCATCAATTTCTCCGGAGGCGAGTCGAGAAGTATAAGGACCATGAGCCGATCTCAGCTCTAAGAGATCCTTCTGTTTCCGGAGCTCCCAGTCTGCCCATATCGAATCCTGCGTTCCCGGAAAGCAAAAGCGACTATAGCGAAATACCTTTTCATTGAAAATGGTCTTGGGAGCCGGGGATAAATATCCCGGCATCATCTGCATAAATTCCAGATTGATCAAGCTGCAGCCGGAACGCAGTCCTATAAATTGACCCATACCGGTAATATCCGATGTATTTAAGCGGTACTGAAACAACCCTCCCATACCGCCGGAGGCAAGGACTGTACTTTTGGCGGATAAAAAAATGCACCCATGCTCACGACTTAAAGCCAGAGCCCCACAAACGCGGTTCCCTTCCATGACGCTTTCTATGATCTGGGTATGGGGCAGGCATGTGATTGTAAGAGCTTTCATTTTTTGCAGAAAAATTTCTCTCATCTCATTTTGCAGCAAACCATGCCAACTGCGATTTTTATGATCAAAGCATGGAATAAACTCACGTTCTCCCTTGTTTTCCGCCTCTTTCAAATGCATTCCCATCTGTTCTAAATACTGAATGCTTTCCGTAATATGACTGACAAAGATTTCCACCAGATGGCGATCTGCTACCTGCTCACCAACCCGCAAAATAGTCTCGACTAAATCGGTCTCGTCTTCTGTTCCGTCAGGGGCAACCAGTCCCAACCCCCAGGTTCCGGGATAAAAGCTGGATCCGGAGAAGATCTCCGTGCTGCTGACTAGGCACACTTTTGCACCGGCTTGTGCAGCCGAGATTGCAGCAATACACCCTGCAAGCCCGGCTCCCATTACCAAAACATCTGTTTCTAAAAATGATTTAAATTTCATGCTTCATATTTTCCTCTGCAAAATGACATGCAACAAAATGTTCTTTTCCATCTATCTCATAGCATTTTAATTCCGGTCGTTCCTTCTCACAGATCTCCTGACATTGCTTACATCTTCCATGAAAATGACATCCGCTGGGGGGATTTACCGGCGACGGTACATCCCCCTCCAACAAAATTCGTGCTTTTTTATGATGAATATCTGCCACCGGAATTGCAGAAAGCAAAGCTTGAGTGTAGGGATGTATCGTGTGCTTATACAAGTCATCTGCATCTGCCAGTTCTACAATCCGTCCCAAATACATCACTGCAATGCGATCACTGATGTACTCCACAACGCTTAAATCATGCGTAATGAAAATATAGGTCAGATTATGTTTTTCTTTTAAATCTTTCAGCAAATTCAGTACCTGTGCCTGAATCGAAACATCCAGTGCACTGACTGCCTCATCGCAGATCACCAGCTCCGGATTGATGCACAGGGCACGGGCAATGCCGATTCTCTGACGCTGTCCACCTGAAAACTCATGCGGATAACGATCCATATATTCCCTACGCATATTAACGGCTTCCAATAAATCTCCGATGACTTTACGGCGTTCTTCTTTTGTTTTGACACCAAATTTTTTCAGTGGATCTGATAAGGATTGGTACACCGTAAAAGAAGGGTTGAGGGAAGATTGCGGATCCTGAAATACAATTTGGATCTTCTTTCTGGCCTGATCCATCTCTTCTTTATTCAGCATTGCCAAATTCTTAGGACCATCCTCAAATTCATAAATCATCTCACCCTCTGTTGCCTTATAAAGCTGTAGAATCGTTTTTCCTAAAGTGGTCTTTCCACATCCCGATTCACCCACCAGACCAAGGGTTTCCCCTTTATAAATGGTAAGATCGATATCATTGACTGCCTGAACATATTTATCTACCTTGCCCAAAAATCCACTCTTGATTGGAAAATAGGTTTTTAAACCCTTGATTGTCAATAATGCTTCTTTCTTATCTGCCATCTTTCATCACCTCCCGGTATCTCGCACAACGTACCATATGGGTTCCGCCCAATTGGACTTCATCAGGCATCACTTTATCACATTCCGGACATGCATAATCACATCTTGGTGCAAATTGACACCCTGTTGGACGATTATAGGGATCTGGCGTGGAACCCTTGATGGGGTTAATATCCTGATCCGCACC
>JAVXIV010000048.1:0-2923 GCA_036785645.1 Hungatella sp. | reverse complement strand
AAGGATGAGTCGGAGAATCGAGTACCTCTTCTGCCGAACCACTTTCAATAATATTTCCCATATACATCACTGCCACATCATCCGCCAGTTCACACACAACCCCCATGTCGTGGGTAATCAACATAATGGCCGTATGGTAATTGGCTTTTAAATGATCCATCAATTCAAAAATCTGCGCCTGAATGGTCACATCCAGAGCCGTGGTCGGCTCATCCGCAATCAATACCTTGGGATTGCAGCTCATTGCCATAGCAATCATCGCTCTCTGCCGCATACCACCCGAAAACTGATGCGGGTACTCATCGATTCTCTTCTCCGGATAGGGGATTCCCATATCCGTCAATAATTGAAGGGCGATCTTCCTCGCATCCTTTTTAGAAATGTTTTCATGAGCACGAATCATCTCGCAGATCTGCCAGCCAATCGTATAAACCGGGTTAAGCGCTGTCATCGGATCCTGAAAGATCATAGCAATGTCACTGCCTCGAAGACTTCTCATCTGTTTGCCATTGCGTTCTAGCTCATGAATTTTGATATCTCCACGATCCTCACTGTGATAGACAATCTCACCTTCCTCAATGCGGGAAAGCTTAGGAAGAAGCTGCATAATGGAAGAAGCCGTAACACTCTTTCCGCAACCGGATTCCCCCACCACGCAGAGGGTTTTCCCGCTCTTAATATCCATAGAGATCCCATTGATCGCTTTATTGCATCTCTGATTGGTATAAAAATAAGTCTTTAAATTTTTTACAGATATTACTACTTTATCGTCTGCCACCTTATCACTCATATCCTGCCTCCTAACCTTGCTGTGTAGGATCGGTGGTATCTCTGATTCCATCACCTACAAAGTTGATGCTCATAACAAACAGAGAAACGACAACACCTACCGGGAGCCACATCCACCAATTGTTCTGCAGCGTGTAAATATCCTGTGCCGAGTTTAAAATATTGCCCCACGTTGGAATCTCAAGCGGAACACCCAAGCCTAAAAAGCTAAGAGCTGCTTCTTCCAGGATAAACATGGCGGTACTCAAGGTAATATTCACTACAATCGGACCAAGTGCATTGGGCAGAATATGTTTATAACAGATGAGAAATGGGTTTAAGCCAAACACTTTTAAGGATTGTACATATTCTTCTTCACGAATCGAAAGCACTTGCGAACGCGCCATACGAAAACACGAACCCCATCCGCAAATAATAAAAATAATTACGATATTCTTGGCGCTTTGTCCCAATATAGAAACCAACATCAACACTAAAATCAATTGCGGGAAAGACATGAACACCTCGGAAAGGCGAACCATCAGTTGGTCAAACCAACCACCGCGGTAACCGCTGTAGCAACCCAGAAGCACTCCGATTGCAGCCGCTCCCAGCGCACTGCCAAACCCTATAGCAATGGATAATCGGCCTCCATAGAGTACTCGTGCAAAAATATCACGGCCAATTTTATCGGTTCCCAAAAGGTGTGCTGCAGATGGAGCCTTTAAAATAGACTTCATATCCACTGCCTTGGGCGAATACTGCGTAAGTACCGGAGCTAAAATACAAGCCAGCAAAATCACCACAAAGATCACTCCGCCAATCACTGCCAGACGGTTATTCAGCAGTTTTCGAAGTGCACGGTTTCCTGCTTTTTTCTTCTTGAGTTCACCGGATTCTTCTGCAAATTTCAATTGATCCAGTTTTTTATTAAATCGTTCTTTTCTTGATATTGCAATCATACCATACACCTCCTTAACTATCTAATTTTACACGAGGATCCAAGAGCGCAGTTAGAATGTCTACTATGGTGCTGGCTGCCAGTACCATGAACACAAACAAAAGCGCAATCATCATAACCAGGTTGTAGTTTGCGGATCGAACTGCCGTATTAAATGCATTGCCAATTCCGGGCCACTGGAATACAGATTCTATTACAACGGAACCGGCAATTAAAGTCGGAAGGCGAAAGCCTACCAGTACGATAACCGGTGTCAGGGAAACTCGAAAACCATGAATCAGATTAACCCGCCATTCCGGCAAGCCCTTGCTCCTAGCTGTTCGAATATATTCTTTATTCATGGTATCCAGCATACTGGTTCTTGCATATCTCATAACTCCCGCAGTTTGGGAAATGCCAAGTACCAGTGCCGGCAGTATGAGATATTTTACGCGTCCCAAGAAATTAACTACCGTGGGATCCGTTCTTCCGCCTACCGGAAGCCATCCCAAGGTCAGTGAAAAGATAAGGATTGCACAAACACCGAAGAAAAACTGTGGTATAGAAACACCAATCATGCCTGCCACCGTCAGAACATTGTCTCCAAGCGTTCCTTTTCTAACAGCACCTAAAACTCCAAGTACACTGCCTAAAACAGTGGAAATAACAAGAGCCGCACCGGATAATTCCAAGGTTGCCGGCAGTAACTGTGCCATAATATCCCGAACCGGAACACCACTTGCAGAGCTAAATCCGAAATTACCCTGTAGAATTTGAAACAGCCACATAAAATAGCGGACAATAAAAGGTTTATCCAGACCATAAGCAGCACGCAGTGCAGTCACCTGTTCCGGTGAAAGTCTCGCCATCGCTTCCGGATCCATCAAATGGGATACCGCATCACCCGGAGTCAGTTCCAGTAAAAAGTAAATCAAAAACGTAATAATGATAAGCATGGGAATCATACCCAATAGTTTTTTTATGGTATACTTAAACATTCGTTTCACTCCTTTTTAACAAATAGGGAATTGTACCTTACATACAATTCCCTAGACAAATCGCACAATTGAATGTACCTTATCTTATTTTAATTCCCAATTTTCAATTCCCCAATTGTAGTTAAATTGTGGGTTACCGATGGTTTCCGGACCTTTTACAATCTTATCGCTGTGAAGCAGGAAGATTGGCTGATAGTAAAGCGGCAGACATAATAAA